>JAAZMX010000028.1 GCA_012798565.1 Candidatus Kuenenbacteria bacterium | reverse complement strand
TCCCCGGAGTAGCTTTTATTTGTTGATCTTCCACTCTCCTATATGAGAATGGTCGGTTCACTAACTTACACTTTCGTGACTGCGCGACATATGGGTCTTGCAGTAAAGATGGTTTATGAGTTTGCTCTATCGCTCCGATTTCCATCCGGAGCTAACCAACCTTTAAGCGCCTCCGTTACCTTTTAGGAGGCGAGCGCCCCACTCAAACTACCCACCAGATACTGTCCCCGCCGAATCGGCGGGTTAGATATACAAAATGCCAAGGGTGGTATCTCACTGTCGCCTAGGCTCCCACCTATGCTGAACATGGACGTCTTATATATCAATATCAAGTTATAGTAAAGCTTCACGGGGTCTTTTCGTCTAACTGTGAGGAGGCGGCATCTTTACCGCCATTGCAATTTCGCCGAGCCCATTATCAAGACAGTTCTCAAGTCGTTATGCCATTCGTGCGGGACGGAACTCACCCGTCAAGGAATTTCGCTACCTTAGGACGATTATAGTTATCGCCGGCGTTCATCAGCGCTTGGTTTCAAGGCTTGCACCTCTCTACTTAACGTTCTGACACTGGCCAGGCATCAGTCCCTATACATAGTCTTACGACTTTAGCAGGGACCTGTGTTTTTGGTAAACAGTCGCTTGAGTTCTTTAACTGCGCCCCGATTTGCATCGGGGAGGGCATATTCCGAAGTTACGCCCGTTAATTTGCCGAGTTCCTTAATAATGGTTATCTCGTTCACCTTAGGCTTCTCGCCTCACCCACCTGAGTCGGTTTACGGTACGGTTACGTGCATACCTAACAACACATCTTTTCTCGACACCTTGTCCCCGAAAATTCGCTCTGCCCGGAGGCTTTGCTTCTTCATCCCGACTTTACGTCAGAACAAACATATATAGCCAAAATATGCTCCCAGCTTCAAGATGTGTCAATGTGAGGATAATACGCGCGTAGGGCAGGAATATTAACCTGCTCTTCCATCCCCCGTATCCGTTTGGATACGTGGTTAGGATCGCCTAACCCTGGGTCGATTAGCGTTGCCCAGGAAACCTTGGATTTTTGGTGGGCCGGTTTCTCACCGGCCTTCATGCTACTCATGCCAACATTCTTACTTCTATATCCTCCACCGTTCCTCACGAAACGACTTCATCAAATATAGAATACTCCTCTACCGCTCCGACTTGCGTCGGAGCCCTTAGTTTCGGTACTACGTTTGAGCCCCGATAAATTTTCGGCGCAGAAATTCTTGACTAGTGAGCTATTACGCTTTCTTTAAAGGGTGGCTGCTTCTAAGCCAACCTCCTAGTTGTATAAGAAAATCCACTACCTTTCACACTTAACGTAGATTTGGGGACCTTAACCTAAGATTGTGGGCTGTTCCCCTTTTGACTGACGAAGCTTAGCCCCCGTAGTCTTACTGCCTTTTTATAAACACCCAGTATTCGGAGTTTGATAGAAAGGGATATGGCGAACCACTCCACTTCCTTCCAGTGCTCTACCCCTGGATGTGAACAAAAGACGCTAGCCCATAAGCTATTTCGAGGAGAACCAGCTATTACCAAGCTCGATTGGAATTTCACCCCTAGCCACGGCTCATCCCCCAGTGTTGCACGGCTGGTGGGTTCGGACCTCCTCCTGATTTTACTCAGGGTTCATCCTGTCCATGGTTAGCTCGCCTGGTTTCGGGTTTTATCCATGCTACCTTACCATTTCAATATTATTGACTTAAAGGTCAAGCCAATAATATTAAAAAGGTATACGCCCGTTTAAGACTCGGTTTCCCTTTGCCTTCTCCCCCTTAAGGGGATTAAACAAGTAACATAAATAAACTCGTTGGCTCATTCTTCAATAGGCACACCATCACCCGCCAAATCGGCGGGCTCTGATTCTATGTCAGCATGTGGTTTCAGATACTATTTCATCCCCCTAACCGGGGTGCTTTTAACCTTTCCCTCATGGTACTAGTTCACTATCGATCATCAAAAATATTTAGCCTTGGATCATAGTCGACCCGGCTTCAAGCAAGATTGCACGTGTCTCGCTTTACTCAAGAACAACTGCTGATTAGAACTATTATTTTTGCCTACGGGACTATCACCCACTTTGGTTGCCATTTTCCAATGGCTTTCGGCTAATAATAATTTTTGTAACTAATCTTCTGTCTTACAAACGACAGAAACGCACTTGTCTTACAACCCTCAATCAAGCAACGGTTTGCACCTTTATTATTGCTTTGCGACAACATAATAAAACATTGTCTCGCCGCAATAAACACTTGAAAGAGTTTGGGCTATTCCCCGTTCGTTCGCCACTACTAGGAGAATCTCGATTGATTTATTTTCCACCGCCTACTGAGATGTTTCACTTCAGCGGGTATGCTCTCTGGCTTACGCCAGAACATGAGCGTTTTGCGCTCATAGGTTTCCCCATTCGGAAATCCTCGGATCACAGGTTGCTTGCCACCTAACCGAGGCTTATCGCAGGCTGCTACGTCCTTCATCGCTTTTTGATGTCTAGGCATCCACCACACGCCTTGAGTTACGGATTCCTAAAAATTTATATTTTAGGAATTGCATGATTCTCTAATTTAAAATTACATGATTGCAATTTTTCCTCTCACCTCCCGTTATAAAATTGTTGAGTTGCTATCTGAATCAATCCACTTGTCAGGGTCTTGCCCTAAAAACTGAATTTATTCTCTATCTTTTGTATTATTTGTATTATTTGTATGTTTGTATAATATTTGTAGATTTGTAGGAGTAACAAAAAACCGCTCTTGCTAAGCGGCTGGTTGCGAAAAAAACAGTTTAAAAGCTAACCGCTTAGACTATTGGTGAATAATGTTACTTTTTTCATATTATTAATTTTCACTATATTTTAAGGCAAATTTAGCTCACCGCCTCTCTCTTTTTTACTACCTAGCTATTATACCAAAATCCACGAATCTGTCAAATCCACACCTTATCCACCCCTTAACTGATCCAATCATTCCAAAATTAGCCCAAATAAGCTACACTTACTTCATCAAAACATATAAACATTTAAACATCTAAATACCCTGTCAATTCCCTTATTGGCTGCCCAATGATTATGCTTAAATGTTTAAATGCTTAAATGTTTAAATGCTTTTTTATGATTTCCTATCTCAAGGGTTCCCTTCTCTCCAAAACATCCAAAACTATCACTCTCCTGGTCAACAATATCGGCTATCAAATTTTTGTCCCAGCCTCACTTTTGGCCAAAGTAAAAATTGACGAGACAATCGAGCTCCACACCCATCTCCGTCACTCCGAAGACGCCATGACCCTCTTTGGTTTTCCCAGCCCAGAAGAATTGCACTTTTTTGAACTCCTGATCACCATCTCCGGTGTCGGACCCAAAACTGCCCTGGGCGTTCTGGATGCCGCCAAACTGTCTGATCTCAAAAAAGCCATTCTCCGCGACGAGCCTGCCATCCTCTACAAAGTTTCCGGCATCGGTAAGAAAACTGCCGAGCGCATTGTCGTGGAGTTAAAAAATAAACTGGACGCTCTGCCTGTTTCAGAAAAAGAAATCGATCTCTCCCAATCAGATACTGAAGCCTTTGACGCTCTTCTCTCGCTCGGCTACTCCGAACGCGACATCCGCGACGCCCTCAAAAAACTTCCGCCCGATGTCACCAGAATGGAAGATCAACTCAAATCCGCATTGAAATATCTAGGAAAATAATTTATATAAAGACAAGCCCCGACTGGAAATTCCCGCCGGGGCTTTTAAATTAAACAAGATGCTATTTCACATTCTTTGATTCGGTGGCCCATTCCCAATCTACCGCCAGCCACCTATTCCCCTGTCGATACAGCACCCACCTCTCTCCCTTACCGGCCGCTCGACCCACGATTTTTTTGCTCAATCGGTGGGTACGCGCCGAGCCCAAGTTGGTCCACTTTCCGTTAAACGCTATTAAGCCAACGGAAATTCCACCAACAAACCTCTTCCCTAAAAATATCCTTGGAAAGGACATCTCTAAAACATTAGAATGCGTGCGTTTCGGTGGCTTGAAATTACAAATTGCCACCGTGGTATTACCCAACGATAACGATTTTTTCACCGTTCCAAAAATACTAATTAGATACAACATCACACACCATCCTTCCCGTTAATTAAATTTTTTAGGGACTACTATGGTTGTTTTCCCCGAGAACGCGCAGACTTCATGTCTCACCCAAATCCTCTCAGCACGAGTTTGAAAAACTAAAAACCGAATCTTCTCTCTCTTGAAATATTCCTTAGTCTTCGGGTCAAATGGCAGAAGTTTGTAACTCCAGCCCAAATATGTTAATCGAGCCCGAATTAATCGCCCGCCAACCAGAAGGTGATCAATAATTGACCCCTTCCTTATGCCAAAAGAAAACTTGGGCAATTCCGCGGCACCGATTGCGCGCGATGGCCTCGGCAGTTATGCTGAAGACAAAAAGAAAATCTTCTCCGGCCGAATATGCCGCCCCGTCAACCGCCGGCTGTTCTCTCCATAATAATTCACGGCTAATCCTCCTCTTTTATATCACCAATTTTTTAAATATTTACTTTACTATTTGTTTTTATTAATTAATTTATCTTACCCCCACCACCCCAAAAGTCAAGCCAAACTAAAAATCCCCATTCCGAGGATTTTTATTGTTTATTGCTAATTGTTTCTTGTTATTTGATCAACATCCCATCTCCAAAACTATAAAACCGATATTTCTTCTTCACCGCTAATTGGTAAGTATCCAGTATAAATTTTCTACCAGCCAAAGCCGAAACCAGCATCAAAAGCGATGATTTGGGTAAATGAAAATTGGTGATCAGTCCATCCACAAATTTAAACTTATATCCCGGATAAATAAAAATATTCACCCATCGCGATCCAGCCGCCACTTTATATTCATTTTTACTTGATTTGCTTATCTTGCTTACCTCGCTTATCTTGCTTAATTTGCTCACCGCCTCCAGTGTTCGACAACTCGTCGTCCCCACCGCGATAATCCGCCGCCCTTCTTTTTTGTATTGATTCAATCTTTTAGCCGTCGCCTTATCTAAAACCACAAATTCTTCATGTAATTTATGTTCCTCAATATTTTCTGTTTTTACCGGCTGAAAGGTCCCCGCTCCCACATGCAGAGTCACAAATTCCATCTTTATTCCTTTCTTCTTTAATTCTCTCAAAATTCTTTTCGTAAAATGTAAGCCCGCTGTCGGCGCCGCCACCGAACCTTCATTCTTGGCAAAAATCGTCTGATAATCAGCCCTGATTTTTTTGGAATCTTTTACTTTAATATACGGCGGCAAAGGTGTCTCTCCATATTTCTCCAGCCACTCTCGAAATTTATTTCCCTGCAAATTGAATTTTATTTCCCAATGTCCGTCATCTAACTTTTTTATAATTTGATATTTGAGCTTTGAGTTTATTTGGAAATTGTATCTTGTATCTTGGACATTCTTTTCCAATTTTCGTCCCATCGCCTCCCACCTGCCGGCTCCCAGATCTTTCAATAAAAAAATCTCCTTGCGTCCCTGATCAAACCTAATTCTCGCCGGAAAAACCTTGGAGTTGTTAAAAACCAAAACATCACCCGACTGCAAATATTTTGGCAACTCAAAAAAATGCGCGTGCTCTATCTTTCGGCTTTTCCTGTCCACAATCAACAACCGCGAGTGATCTCGCGGTTTTATCTGTTTTTGAGCGATCAATTCTTTAGGCAAATTATAATCAAATAGTCTTACTTTCATTTTTATCTTTTTTATCTGCCGATTGATTCATCTTGTGTTTATTGAATTCCACCAAACGAATAAGTTCTCTCGCTATATAGTTCGGATTGGCCACCTGTTTAAATTCAACCAACTCTTGTTCGCCGGCTGTTTGAACATGGATATTGCCATAATCCACCACCGTGGAAAATATCCCCTTCTGTTCGGCCATTACATCTTGAATGCGGAATAATTTATACTCCGCCACCGTCCGGTTAAAAAGACCCTTCTGCTCTACGCCGATTATTCGATAATTCGTCACTATCCAAACATCCAAATAATAATCCAAAAAAGCATAATAAAAAAGCATCCACCAAAATAAATAAAAAACAAACACCAGCAGGCGTAAAAATATTTTCAAAATCTCGCTGTCAATGAACGGCACCAATTCAACCGTCACCAGAAAATAAGCGCCCAAAGGCAAAAGGGCAAAAATTAAAAAAGCCATAGCTATTGTAAACAAAACAAACCCATGCCGATGCAAACAAAAAATCACTTTCTCATCTGGCTCTTTATGTGGTAAATATTTTAAACTAAACATATTTTTTAAATTAGAAGTTTATCCCGACCCCGCATTGAGTTCCGCGGGGAGGGATCCTGTCTTAATACGCTCTGATTTTGATTGGCACCCACAGATAATTACACGGGTTCCCTTGGCTCCCCCGATGGACATCAAGGTCGCTCGGGACAGGCTTTAGTAAACCTCTACAAAATCTTTATCGCCTGACTCCAGTCAACTGAGGCAATATACCTATAGGCCGCCAAAAAAATTAGAGCCGCTCCGGCCATATATATAACTATCGTAAAAACATTTACCCAGCTGGCCACCCCAAACCTGATCGCGTGATACAGCAGAAACAATGAAAATATCACAAAACATGCCGCCATTAAAAGAAAAGCTATTAAAAAAATAAAGGTTGGTATTTCCATGTTTTAGATATTTGTAGATTTGTAAAATATTTGTAAATTCGCGGGACCTAAAAAAGTTTATTCTCCTCCGGCACTGGATATCCCAAGTGTTCATAGGCGCTTCTTGTCGCCGCCCGACCCCTAGGCGTCCGCATGAGAAATCCTTGCTGTAACAAAAATGGTTCATAAATTTCTTCAATTGTCGCCACCTCCTCATTGGTCGCCGCTGCGATTGTCCCGAGTCCCACCGGTCCGCCATTATATTTTTCAATTATTATTTTCAAAACCCTGCGGTCAATCTCATCCAATCCCAGCTGATCAATATCCAGCATCTTCAACGCTTCCGTGCACTCATCTTTGTTTATTTCTTCCTTGCCGCGCACCTGGCTGAAATCCCTGACTCTTTTCAAAATGCGGTTGGCGATTCTCGGCGTCCAGCGCGAACGTTTGGCGATCTCTCTGGCGGCTTCTTCGTTCATCTTTACCTTTAATATCTTCGCCGAACGCTTGACCACCTCATGAATTTCTTCTGGTTTATAAAAATCAATTCTAAAAATATTACCAAAACGATCGCGCAAAGGTGATGACAACATACTGAGTCTTGTGGTTGCGCCAACCAAAGTAAACTGCGGCAATTCCAGCTTTAAAGTTCGCGCTGACGGCCCCTTGCCGATAATAATATCCAGAGCATAATCTTCCATCGCCGGATAAAGAATTTCCTCAATATTTCTGTTCATTCGGTGAATTTCGTCAATAAACAACACATCGCCTTTTTCCAGGTTAGTCAAAATTGCTGCCAGATCCCCTGCCTTTTCAATCGCCGGCCCGCTGGTCACCTTGATATTCACCCCCATCTCTTTGGCGATAATGTGGGACAAAGTCGTCTTACCGAGCCCCGGTGCGCCATAAAACAGCACGTGCTCCAAAGCCTCCTCTCTTTGTTTCGCCGCTTCAATAAAAATCTTCAGGTTAGTTTTGATTTGCCCTTGCCCGATAAACTCGTCCAGGCTTCTTGGCCGGAGCGTCAAATCAAAACCCTGATCCTCTTCTTTTTCTTCTGCTGTGATGACTCTGTCTTTTGACATAATTTTAACAAAATTTATCTTGACCCCGCATTAAGTTCTGCAGGAGAAAGATCCCGTGGACAAAAATACCTTACCGCAAAATTTTGATGTTCCTAATTTTCCAAAAACACCTTGTACCCTTTATATGCTGAGTAAATGTCCGCCTTGCTCGAGAGTTCATACGGCGAGTGCATATTGAGTAGCGCCACTCCCATATCCACTACTTCTATATTGCGGTTAGATAAATAACCAGCAATCGTCCCGCCGCCGCCACTGTCTGCCTTACCCAGATGCCCTGTCTGCCAAACTACTTTATTCTTATGAAATAAATTTATTATTGCCCTGATGAAAAATGGCTCCGCCTCCATCGTGTAGGACTTGCCGCGATAACCAACGTATTTTTCTATTACTACTCCGTGTCCCAGCCTTGCCACATTGTTCGGGTCATACGCCTGTTTGTAATCCGGGTCATACGCCGCGGTCACGTCAGCCGAAATTGCTTTTGACCTTCTATAAAAATCGTAGATACCTACCTCCGATTTCAATTCTCTGATCAAATAATTAATTACATTCTCCAAAAAGAAAGATTCTGCTCCGGTCGCTCCAATGCTACCGGTCTCCTCTTTGTCTACCAAATACAAAATACTCATTCGGTTATTTCTTGCTTCCAAAAACCCTTTCAGCGTCGCAAAAACACACACCCGATCATCTTGCCCATAACTCGCAATCAATCCCCGGTCAAAGCCCACGTCTCTTGTTTTGTGTGCCGGCACGAAACGGATATCCGCTGTGAATAATTCTTCCTCCCCAATTTTATAATTTTTATAAAGCCATTCCAAAACTGCTAGCTTCACCCGCTCTTTAGCTTTTTTATCCGCCACCGGTTTTGTTCCCACGATAATATTTAATTCCTCAGCGTCAATCGCTTTACCGAGCGGCTTATCATTTCTTTCATTATCCAAATGAGGCAACAGATCAGAAATCAAAAAAATTGGTTCGTCATCTTTCAATCCGATATTTATCTCTATCTCTTGGCCGTTTTTTAAAACTACCGTGCCTTGCATAGCGAGAGGTGTCACCGGCCAGTGATATTTTTTTATGCCACCATAATAATTTGGTTTAAAATAAGCTATCTCCCCGTCCTCATATAGTGGCTTAACTTTCAAATCCATCCTTGGTGAATCCACGTGAGCGATCAAAAAATTGGCTCCAACTGCCATATCTCCCTTGCCCAAATTTACCAAAATCGCGCTCTTGCCTCGATTGATAAAAATCATTTTTGTCTTACCTTTGGGCAACTTTTCATTCAAATCAACCACTGTTAAGCCGTTTTTTCTGGCCAGTTCGCTCACCCGTGCAATTGTCTGCTTTTCCGTCTTGGCCCTATCCAAAAAATCCTTATATTCCCCAGCCAATTTTTCCGCCTTATTTTGTTCGCTTTTGCTGGCTATATCCCAGAAAAGCTCACTTTTCAAAAACAACTCTTCCCCTCCGATTTTTCTCTTATTTGCCATATATTTCTTTAATTTATCTATAAACTTACTCTACCAGATTAACACCGCCTTGACAAGCTTCCGCTCTTATGATATGATGGCTGGAAGCTTAAAAACTAATCCTATCTTTAATTTCTCCAAGAGACGACGAGCATGGGGATCTCTTTTAAGGATAATCCTGGTTTCGACTCGGATTCTCCTTATAAGGATTTTCTTCTCTTGGAGTAATTAGCGATTTTTCTTGCCCCGTCTAAAAGACGGGGTTTTAATTTGAAAAAAAACTGATCTTTTGCTAAAATTAAAATAGATATTAATCAATTAATTTTTATTTTATGAATCAACTACCAGAAATTTTTAATAATACTCCATTATTGCTTTTGGTTCTTGTCTGGAGTTTGGTTTGGAAAGGCTTAGCTCTTTGGCGCGCAGCCAAACGCGGCAATAAGGTTTGGTATATAATTATATTAATTTTAAATTCCTTGGGTTTAATGGAAATTATTTATTTATTGGCAACTAACAGCAAAGTAAAAAAAACAGGATTAATGAATAATTTCTAACCACCAATATTAAAAATCACCCGCCAACTCGGCGGGTGTTTTAATATTTAATATTCAATATCTAATATCCCAATCTCAATATTCTTAAATCCTATCTATTTTGCTTCCTACCTAATTTCTGTTTTCTAATTGCTGATTACTTCTACCGTACTCGTCGCCGTCTCACTCGGTTCTTTGCCTACGAGACACACTGCCTGCCAAGGCACATAGTGTGAACGGAAAGTCTCTTCTATTTTTTCTCTCCCCGTCCCTTCTGGCCAGCTAATTGTCCTTTTAAAATAAGCGTCAGCTCCATTATGCGCCCTCTCCGTGCACTTCTTTTCCCCCGGTTTTAAATCCTCTGTTTCTATCATCTTTGTTCCCCCGGCCGGCACAATATTATAAATCGTGGGTGTCGTCGTCGCCACCTCTCGGCCATCGCTCGTCCCCCAAAAATCAAAATAAGCTTTTGTCCCTTCTATTCGTGTCTGTAATAATAAATAATTTCCCGTGTCATTGATAAATTTCAAGTCCGGCCACGGACCATAAATCGTCGCATCTGTCCCGGCTGGTTCATAATAACTCACGCGATAAGAATGATTTCTTCTTTCCGTAATCGGTAAGCCGGTATTGATCGCCAGCCGGAACAACGTCGTCCCCACCTGACACAAGCCCCCGCCATATTCTGGAATTGTTTTATCACCCTTGATCACCATCTCTGGTTTATAACCAGTGCTAGCATCTATCGTTCCAAGCGCGTTATTAATAGAAAACTCTTCGCCGGGTTTGATCAAAAGACCGTTCAGGGCGGCTGCTCCCACTCCAATATTATGGATCCTGCTCTTCGATGACCCGGCAAAATTGGATTCCCCTTGCCCCACCAATTCCCTGATTCCCAATTCATTCACGCTTTCATTATTCAATTTTGTTTTTTCTGTCATCATCACCAGTTCTGTCTCTCTTTGCCCCTCTCTCAGAATCACTTCTTCAATTTTTTTAATTGACTCTTCAATATCCACCACCCGCCCATCCTGAGCTGATTGAAACTCACTCACCCGCCCATCTTGCATCACAAAACGGGCGTCTTTGACCGGCTGATCCACCGCCAAAGCTATCTCTTTCAGCCAGTCTCTCGCTTTTTCTTCGTCCACCCCAAGATAGGCCTCCCCTTGGCCGTTATCTTTCACTTTTAGCCATTCACTCCACTCTTGTTCTTTAATTGTCCAGCTTTTTTTATTAGTTTCTTCTTCCTCAATAAATTTGATGGTCACTGGCGCCAAACTTCGAACCTCCCTGGCTTTGGGGAAAAGTCCCTCCACTTCTGCCTGAGTCACCTTTGGTTGAATCTCTATTAATGCCAACTCTATCGGTCGGTTTTCCAGGCGCTGCAAATTTTCCTCTACCCAGCCCATCGCTCGTTCATAATCAAAAACTTTTCCCGTTTTTTCTCTTGTGCCAACTGGCGTATTTCCCTCCCAAGTCAATCTTGCCTCCTCGCCCGGATCTTCAAATTGCCCAAATTTTTCTTTTACTGTCGCAGTTGTTTCCTCCTTTTTGAATTGATATCTTGCCTCTACAATCACCCGGCCAAACAGTGCCTGAATTTTTCCTTGCCAGCCAGCCAATCCCTTTCCTGCCCGCCCCACCAAATACGCCTCATCAACCATTTTATCCAAATCATAAGTCCAAAGCACCTGGCTGTTTCCATCCTCGCTGTAGCTAATCGGTGTCAATATCATTTTCTCTTGGCCATAATAAAAACTTATCCCTTCATGAACCAGCTCATCGCTCTTGGCCAAAATCAGCGCACGCGCCTGTTCTTTATTTTTACCCCCCAACCCCAACTCACCGACCGCCACGCCCGGATAAATCCTATTATTAAAATAAAAACTATATAATTCTATTGATCCAAATACCACTACGACAACTATTAAAAAAATAGCTACAAAGAGTAGCCATTTATAAATTGTGTTATTTATCACCCCGCTGATTTTCTCTTTGATCATAACTATTCTGTCTTTAATAATTCATTCAAAATCTTTTTGGCCGTTCTTTCTCGCTCTTCCTCTTCGCTCTTGGCTGTGCTCAAAAAAATATTTACGCTCGCGCCCTCGCCTACTCCCCCGGGCAATTTGTCTATTGGCCAGTTCAATGTTTGCCCGTCTTCCAACTTCAAAACTGCCCAACCGCCTTCCAGCCTGTCAACAGTGCAATTGATTAAATTTTTATAGACCGCTCCCGTCTGTTCCATATTTACTTCAAACTAAACCAATATTTTTATAATGCTTTATCTCTACCTTTCCTCTTGATATCTCTCTCTCGATGGCCAAACAGTCAAAACGATATTTGTCTTCTAGCCCAAATTTCTCCAGGTAAATCCCAGCCGCCTCCTCCATTCTTTCCAATTTGTAGTCATCCACCGCTTCCTCTGGGTAGCCGCATGTCTTTGACTGACGCATTTTTACTTCCACGAAAACCAACTCTTCATTTGTCTCATCTCTTGCCACGATATCTATCTCTCCCCAGCGTGTATAATAATTTTTTGCCAAAATGTTATAATTATTTTCTTTTAAATATTTCTCTGCTATCGTCTCGCCAATTTTTCCCTTGGCCCTAGTATTCATAATTAATTATAAATATTTTTGTTTTTCCTCTTTCTTGCGCTGCTCCTCCCGTCTTTCTGGCATAATCTTTACCGCGTAGCGAAAAATTTTATAAGCCCAGATCAGCGCCCAGACGCCCAAAAGCAAAAGCAAAAACGGCATGCTCAAAAAACCGATTTCTTCTTGACGGCAAAAAACCAATCCCAATCCCAGAAAACCAATTAATAAGAAAAGACTTTGTATCTTATCCCAAAATTTCCTCTTCAGATTATCGCTGTCATTTTTCTTTATAAATAATCCTGCCAATAACCCGATGATCACCATTATTCCAAAGACTAAAATCAAAAATCGATAACTGCTTTCTAGCCACGGCTCTGGACTGATATTGAACCAATAGCTGAACGTCAATAAATTACGCATAAAATATTTGTTAAATTTTTTCAAAAATTAAACCATAATGAAATCTCCCTGCTACCACTTCCTTTTTCTCTTTCAATCCCGCCCCCAGAGCCAATTCGCGCACCTTTTCTGCCGTCACCTTGACTTCAGCTGGCGGCCCAAATGGAAACCTCCCTTGTTTCCATTCGACGATCAATATTCGTCCTCCACGTCGCATCACCCTTGCGGCCTCACGCAATATTGTTTCTGGTTTTTTGTTTTGGAATAGCACATTGATCAAAACGGCATAATCAACCGCAGCATCATTGATTGCTGTCGCTCCATAATCCTCCAAATTGGACCAGATAGTCTTCACGTTGCTGAGTCCCAACATCTTGGCGCGATTCTCGATGTTTTTCAAAATCATCTTCTGAATATCCACGGCATAGACTATCCCTGTATCACCCACTGCCTCTGCTGCCTGAAAGGCAAAATAACCGGTTGTTCCGCAACCCAAATCAGCTACTTTGGCGCCATAATTTATACCCAATTGATCAATGAGTAAAACATGAGCGTCCAGGAGTTCCCTCCCGCCAGGAAACTTTTTTTCTTCCATATAATTAATATTCAAATATTTTAAATTTATTTTTAATCCCCCGGACTCGAGTGCCATGTTCCCTGCTACCAACTCAAACAAAGTAATTATACAAAAAATGGCCAAAAAATCAAATACTATTCTTCCCTGTTTTCCGCCCAGCGCCCCTCGGCTATTGGCCGAAAAGATTGGCGATGAATTATACACCAGCCGTGCTGATCCAATTTTCTTTCGTGCTCTGATGTCCCATAACCCTTGTGTTGGTCAAAACCGTAAACTGGATATTTCTGGTGGTAGTCTTTTAAAATATTATCCCTGGTCACCTTGGCCACTACAGACGCGGCCGCGACCGAAAGGATCTTTCTGTCCCCCTTGATGTAAAACTCTGTCGGCAACGCGTGCTCAAAAATCTTTATGCCGTCAGCCAATAAATAATCCACCCTATCTTTTATCTTTTCTATTGCGGTGATAAAGGCTTGTCTTGTTGCCGCGATTATCCCCTCTTTATCAATCACCTGTTCAGAAATAATTCCCACCCCTACGGCTAGGGCTTGTTTATTAATTACTATAAAAAGTTCTTCTCTCTTTTTGGGAGTCAATAATTTTGAATCTTTCAAACCATTGATCTTTAAATTTTGCGGCAAAACGACCGCCGCGGCTACCACTGGTCCGGCCCAAGCCCCTCTCCCTGCTTCATCCAATCCCGCTACCCCGCGAAATCCCCGCCGCCACAATTCTTTTTCAATTTTATAATTTGGATAAATTAACATATTTATTTGACCAATTTTGTTTTCTTATTATAATTGTAGCATAAATACCCCCTCCTTCCAATTATCTTCCAACTGCTTACCGACCCTGCGTCTTATGAGAAAAACTCTACCTCATCGCCCAAAACCCTAGTTGGTTCAGGTCTCTGACCTGAACCTAAAATTTGGTAATTTCCTCTCAAAAAAATTAAATCAAATTATGTCTTTACTCAAACAAACACCTAAATTATTTTTAATAGCCCAAAACATCCGTTCCTTATTTAACATCGGCTCCCCGCAGTTTATTCCGAACACTAGCGAGGGATCCCGCATCTTATGAAAGAAATCTATTTAATCGCGCAAAATATCAGAAGTCTATTCAACGTCGGTTCACTCTTTCGTTCCGCTGATGTCTTTGGCATCAGTAAAATCTATCTCTGCGGTTACACCGCCACTCCGCCCAATCCCAAAATCGCCAAAGTCGCTCTTGGCGCCGACACTTTTGTTCCTTGGGAAAAATACTACCAGACCCATCTCCTCATCCCCAAACTCAAAAAACAAGGTGTCAAAATCTACGCCCTAGAAACCGGGCCAAGAACCAAAAATTTAACCACCTTCAAACCCCAATTTCCCTGCGCCCTAGTCGTCGGCAATGAAGTCAAAGGTATTAGTAAAAAAATCCTCTCCCAAGCCGACGCCATCATCTCCATCCCTATGCTCGGACAAAAAGAATCCCTCAATGTCGCCATCGCCGCCAGCGTCGCCCTCTATGAATTTAGCAAAAAAAAGTCTGATTTTGGGCTTGTATTTGTTTTCTGGTCATTATAAAATTAACCCATAAATCCGCCCCTTGTGAGAATTTACGTAATAAGAAGTTAGCTAAAATATTTCTTTTCTGTTCTGAACTAACGCCCAATTGTTTCAAAAAATTTCAAATTTCTTTTTCTTTAATTTTAGAGGAAAAATAAGATGCTTTTTTCTCCCGAAATCGCAAAAAACGATTTAAATATATTTCTATTTTCTGGTATAATAAGGTTATTATACTAAATTGCCAACTATTCAGTTTATGAAAATAAAAAAAGTTAATAATAAAAAGAAAACCGTGCTAGAACTTTGCGCTGGTGGTGGTGGACAATTTTTAGGTCTTGAGGCGGCTGGGTTTGATTGTGTTGGGGCAGTTGAGATTGAAGAGGAATATTGTCGAACCCTGAATTTCAACAGACCGGGATTGAATGTAATTAATTATGATTTAAAACATTTTAACGCAAAGGGTTTCTACGGAGTTGATTTGGTCGCCGGCGGTGTACCATGCCCTCCTTTTTCAATCGCAGGCAAGCAACTTGGTCAAGACGATGATCGTGATTTATTTCCTTATGCACTAAAAATTGTTAAGCAGGCCGACCCAAAAGCTGTTTTACTTGAAAATGTCCCCGGATTATCATCTGCGAAATTTGAAACTTATCGAAAAAGCATCCAACTAAAATTAGCCCAGATGGGATATTGGTCGGATTGGAAAATTTTAAATGCATCAGATTTTGGAGTACCCCAGTTAAGACCAAGATTTATTTTAGTCGCAATAAAAAGCGAATTAAAAAATATTTTTGAATGGCCAAGGCCAATTTCAAAAAAATTAACAGTCGGAGAAGCACTATTTGATTTAATGGCTGAAAAAGGTTGGGCTGGTGTGCACAATTGGTCAAAAAAGGCGAACGATGTTGGCCCCACCTTGGTTGGAGGCTCTAAAAAACATGGCGGCCCTGATCTCGGGCCAACTCGGTCACGGCAACAATGGAAAAACTTGGGTGTTGATGGGATGGGAATTGCTGACTCGGCACCAGAATTAAAATTTCCAAAGGATGGCCACCCTAGATTAACTGTTCGCATGACTGCACGAATACAAGGATTTCCTGATTCGTGGTATTTCCCAGGCCGAAAAACATCATCATATAGACAGATAGGCAATGCATTTCCTCCGGCTGTTGCAAAAGCTGTAAGTTTACAAATTCTAAATGCTATCCAAACCATATGATCAAAAAAAAGGAAAAAGGATCAAAACAAAAAATTCTTGATTTTCTGTTGATAAATATTGGCCGCGTGATTAGCTCAAAAGAAATCCAAGAAGCGTCTGGCTGGGCAGCCGAATGGGCAAGGCGCGTCAGAGAATTACGCGATGAACAGGGATATCAAATCTTGTCACATAAGGATAGGGCGGATTTAAAACCCGGGCAATATATAATAATAAGCGCAAAAAGAAAACCTGCTTTTGCTCGTGTAATTTCAAAAGAAACAAGGGCATTTGTTTTAGAAAGAAATGGTTTTACATGCCAAAGTTGCGGCCTTGCCGCAGGCGATCTCGACCCATTACACAAAGGACGCACTGTTCGCCTAACAATAGGACATATTATTGACAAATCTAAAGGTGGCTCAGATACTCCCTCAAATTTAAAAGCGATCTGTACTAATTGCAACGAGGGATTACAAAACGCATCATTGCCAAAACCAGATACTATTCAACTACTTGCCCAAATTAGACGAGGCACTATAGAAAGTCAACTTGCGGTCCTAGATTGGTTAACTAAAAAATATGGCCATTTAAAAAAATAGGGAGTTTTTTCTCCCGAAACTCAACCCTCCGGGTTGAACTAATAATTTTTAAATTCCTCATTGCTACACCAAAAACCCGAGCTTCCCGCTCGGATTTTATATTTATTCTTACTTATTTTCCTCTGGCCTAATTCATAAACCCTAAATCTTAAAATCAATCTTCCCTACTGGATAATCGCAAAATGAAACAAATCTTCCGCTGGCCGATGTGGCAAATGGGAAATACTATTAATATAATTTATCTTGATATAGCCATCACGGTCAATCACGAGCTTGGTCACCGACGACTGATAAATCTCCATGGACAAAAAACCTACCACATCAGTATTCAAAATGCCGGTCACCATGCTCCGAATCAGATTGCCATGGCAAAAAAGAATAATCTTCTTATTTCTGTTTTTCAACCAATAATCAGCCAAAAGCCTCCGGCTTTGATCTTGATATTTGGATAAAATTTTATCCATGCCCTTATAGCCCCGGACTCTTTTCACTCTGGTTTTGTCAGTCATATTGAAATATTTCATCTTATACCAAATATCCCAGTCTATCTCATTTAGCCGCGGATCAGTTTTTATTCTATGCCCTGATTTTTTGCTATAAATTTCTGCTGTTTGTCTCGCCCGCTGGAGCTCACTCGAATAAATCCTGTCAATCTCTAATTTTGATAATTTATTTTTGGTCAATAATTTTGCCTGTCTGATTCCAATCCTGGAAAGAGGTAATAATTCATCCTCCATTTCATCCTCTAATTTATATTCTGGCTGACAGTGCCGCACCAAATAAATCAAAGTATACGGTTCACTTGTTTCCGGCTGAATTTTTTTATAGGGGTTGCGCGCCATAACCTGTTTAAACATAGTCCAAATTATATTTATCAAATAAATTATAAAATATTAGCTTGATAATTTCCCTCTCTCGCCCTGGTTTTTTCATAATTCATAATTCTTTATTCATTATTCACGCATTTTCATCGCCGCCTCAATCCGCTCCAACGCCAGAGCAAACGCCGCGTTGCGCCAAGTAGTCTGATATTTTTCTTTCCTCTGCCACACTGCTTCAAAAGAGTCGTCCATTATTTTCTCCAATTTCTGATTTACTTCTTCCAGCCCCCAATAATAATTTTGTAAATTTTGCACCCACTCAAAATACGATACCACCACTCCGCCAGCATTCGCCAAAACATCCGGCACCACTACCACGCCTTTTTTATTCAGCTTTTCTTCTGCCTCTGGCGTCACTCCGCCATTGGCCATCTCCAAAATTATTTTTGCTTTAATGCGACCGGCATTTTTTTCATTAATCGCTCCTTCCAAGGCCGCCGGTACCAAAACATCCACTGGCAATTGTAATAATTTTTCATTATCCACCTTGGCAAAATTTACGCAGTCACACACCGTGCCACGACAATAACAACCGTCAATTTGCCCTTTTTGTTTTTTGGCTTTCATTATTTCTTCCGGGTTCATCTCGTGTCCATTTTTGTTTAATATTCCACCCTGCGAATCAGATACTGCGATTATCTTATAGCCAGCTTTGTGTAAAAATATTGCTAAATTGTAACCCACATTGCCAAAACCCTGAATCGCCACTGTTGTTTTTTTAGGGTTTAATTTCATTTTTTTGGCCAAACTTTGCAAGACAAAAAATCCGCCCAAGCCGGTCGCCTCGTTGCGCCCCAAAGATCCCCCGATTTCCAGAGGCTTTCCTGTCACCACTCCCGGCACATTGAATCCTTTTATTTTGGAAAATTCATCTACCATCCACGCCATGATCTGCGGATTAGTATTCACGTCCGGCGCCGGAATATCACGCTCCGGTCCAATAAAATTAGCCAGCTTCTGGGTAAATACCCGCGTCAATCTTTCCAGTTCATCAATAGACAATTTCTTCGGATCGACCGTGACGCCACCCTTGGCTCCCCCATATGGAATCCCAGCTACCGCGCATTTTATCGCCATCCAAAAAGCCAAGGCTTTGACTTCATGCAAGTCAGTTTTGGGATGAAATCTGATTCCGCCTTTATATGGCCCACAGCTATTATTGTATTGCACCCGATAGCCTTCAAATACTTTTAACTCTCCATTATCCATTCTTACCGGCAAAGATACCTGCAAAATATTATCCGGCTTTCTCATTCTCTCCCAAATATCTTTTTCTAGATCAATTAACTCCGCTGACCTCTTCAATTGTTCCATCGCGTTGTTAAATGGATTCATCTTTATTTTTTAGTGAATTGAAAAGACCATCTTGATTGGTCACTGATTTTTTACTTTTAAATTTAATATTTTATACTCACCCAGCTATTCACCTTTTGGCTGATCTTATCCACTACCCCCTCTACTCTGCCGCAAATACCACCAGACAACAATCCAAAATCGCAAGACAAAAAGAACGCCACTACGATCAAAATAATCAGAAGTAAAACATAGTAAGCGTTGCCAGCTCCGCGCTCATTACGACTGTGTAAATACATATTTATTAAAATTAATAATTTTACACGACGATGCTCAACAATTTGCCTTTGATATAAATCATCTTTTTAGGTTCCTTGCTTTCCAGCCACTTCACCACCTTCTCGTTTTTCATCACCAAATCTCTAACTTCTGTCTCGCTAATTTGCACCGGCACTAAAATTCTTTCCCTAACCTTGCCATTCACTTGCACCACCAATTCAAATTTCTCCGCCTTAATTAAATTTGGGTCATACTCTGGCCACTTTTCCTTCATTATTGATTCCTTATGTCCCAGAGTTTGCCACAATTCCTCAGCCAAGTGCGGAGCAAACGGTAAAAGAAGAATAATAAATAATGAATAGTAGGCCACGGAAATTTCTTCCTGTTTTTCCAGTTCATTCAGCAAAATCATCATCTGCGCTACTGCCGTATTAAATTTCATTTCCTCAATATCATCCCCGACTTTCTTTATCGTCTGGTGTAATAATGTTGTAAGTTTTGGATTTTGACTTTCAATTTTGACTTTTGAGTTTTGACTTTTGAGTTTTGTTTGTAAATTCCAAACCCTATTCAAAAAACGATAAACCCCATTGACACTCTTATCTTCCCAAGCAATTGGCAAATCAAACGGCCCCATAAACATTTCATAAACCCGGAGCGTGTCTGCCCCATATTTTTTTACATATTCATCAGGATTAATCACGTTGCCTCTAGACTTACTCATCTTCACTCCACCCTCGCCCAAAATCATGCCATGAGCTGTACGCTTGGCATACGGCTCTACTCCGCACTCTTTCGGCACAGCGCAAATATCATACAAAAATTTCCACACAAATCTAGAATACAAAAGATGCAAAGTAGTGTGTTCCATCCCGCCATTATACCAATCCACCGGCAACCAATATTTTGCTTTCTTTGGATCAACCATCATCTTATCGTTTTTTGGATCAGTATAGCGAATAAAATACCAATTTGATCCGGCCCAATTCGGCATAACATCAGTTTCTCTTTTGGCTTCGCCGCCACACACTGGACAATTTGTCTTTACCCACTCTTCTTTTTTGGCCAATGGCGAATCCCCCTCATCTGTTGGTAAATAGTCATCAATATTAGGTAAAACTACTGGCAAATCTTTTTCTGGCACTGTTTGCCAACCACATTTTTCACAATAAACCATCGGGATCGGCTCACCCCAATAACGTTGTCTGGAAAAAATCCAATCATGCAGTTTATATTGAATTTGTCTTTTACCAATACTTTCATGCCCTGCACCTTCATGGTGTCGGGGTTCTTCCAACCATTCAATCATTTTTTCAATCGCCTCATTCGGTTTTAAACCATTTAAAAATTCAGAATTAACCATTTCACCACTTTCAATTTCTGCAAAAGCTTCTTTGCTAACATCACCACCTTTTATTACCTCGACTATCTCTAAATTATACTTTTTCGCAAACTCATAATCTCTCTCATCGTGCGCCGGCACTGCCATAATTGCGCCCGTGCCATAACCCATCATCACATAATCAGCCACAAAAATCGGGATTTCTTTAGCGTTCACCGGATTAATTGCTTTTATGCCTTTTAGTTCCACCCCTGTTTTTTCTTTATTCAAATCCGTTCTTTCTAAATCCGATTTCTTTTTTGCCTGCTCAACATATTCTTTCACTTCTCCATAATTCATAATTCCCGATTCATAATTCTGTATCAGCGAGTGCTCGGGAGCCACCACCATAAACGTCGCTCCAAACAAAGTATCTGGTCGTGTAGTAAATACCTCTAAATAATATTGATTATTTGTATTTGTAATTTGAGATTTGTTTGTATCTTGTATCTTGGAAATTGGAAATTTTACCGTTGCTCCTTCTGATTTCCCTATCCAATTAATTTGTTGCATTTTTATTCTTTCCAAATAATCAACCTTATCCAAATCTTCAATCAAGCGATCGGCATATTTTGTAATCTTCAAAACCCACTGCTCTTTCACTTTTTTTATTACTTCTCCGCCGCAACGCTCGCAAACCCCATTCACCACTTCTTCATTAGCCAAACCAATTTTACAAGAAGTACACCAGTTAATAGTTTCTTTTTTCTTTTCAGCCAAGCCCGCTTTAAACATCTGCACAAAAATCCATTGTGTCCATTTATAATAATCTTCATCAGTCGTAGAAAA
This sequence comes from Candidatus Kuenenbacteria bacterium, assembly GCA_012798565.1. GTDB lineage: Bacteria > Patescibacteriota > Patescibacteriia > UBA2196 > GWA2-42-15 > JAAZMX01. The sequence continues at coordinate 12,355 of JAAZMX010000028.1, read as the reverse complement.
AGATCGCCCCCAATCAAAAGAAAAACCAGCCTCCTTGAGTTGTTTGGTAAAAGTAGCAATATTTTTTTCAGTCGCTTCCTGTGGCTTTATTTTTTTCTTAATAGCATAATTTTCCGTGGGCAAGCCAAAAGCGTCAAACCCGATGGGATACAAAACATTATAACCCTGCATCCGCCTTTTGCGACAAATAATATCCATCGCGGTATTGGATCGCAAATGTCCCGTATGCAAACCATCACCTGATGGGTACGGAAATTCAATCAGTCCAAAAAACTTCTTTTTATCCGTAATTTCTGCAACCTCAAAAATCTTCTGTTCATCCCAAATTTTCTGCCACTTAGGTTCTATCTCTTGCGGATTATATTTTTCCATATGCTTTAATGCTTTTATGCTTTAATGCTTTAATGCCCTTCATCTTACCACCTTCTTGCCCCAAAATCAAATCAGATTATCTTTACTAAATCATTTTTTTCTGGTACCCTGAATATCAACGAATTGCTCCGCCCTAGGCGACAATTTGTTAATTTTTTATGCTAAAAATCCTCCAAAAAATCGCCAGCGGACTCTCTAGCCTTTTCCTTTCTGCCAGTGCTTTTCTGGCCAAAGGCTTGTGGCGTATTTTTTTTAAACAACTTCTTCTCCCCCTTTATAAGGGTTTTTTATTTTTCAAAAGAAACATCAAAAAAATCTTTTGGGAAAGCAATCCCGCTCACTTAGAAAAAACTGTCGGCCGCCGCTATTTGGTTCACTCTCTTATTGCGCTTATTTTCTTTCTAGTTGTCTTTAATAATTTCTCTACTCAAAATACTTATGCCGAGGAATTAAACAAAAATAGTATTCTGGCCAAAATCTTCATTTATACTTCCCAAGAAGAAATCATCGAACGTCCTCTCCTAAACGAAAAAATCAAATCGCTTCCCAAAAGTGAGACTATCCTTGGCCAGCTCAATGCGCTTGGATCCAAAAATAATCAGCCAGAAAATAGCGACCACGCCGCCACTCCGGAACTAGCTATTGTTTCGCCCTCCGGCGAGGCCCTGGTCAATCCCAACCAATCTCCTTTTGACAATTCGTCAACACCCGATTCAATTTCCAACAGCGCCATCCAAACCTATGAAGTTCAAACCGGGGACACTCTAAGTTCCATCGCTTCCCGTTTTAATCTCTCTATTAATACCCTTCTCTGGGAAAACAACCTCACCCTCAAAAGCTATCTCAAGCCCGGGATGAAACTCTCCATCCTTCCCGTCGATGGTGTTTCTTATGCCGTAAAACGTGGTGACACGGTTGGCAGTATCGCCAAAAAATTTAATGTCCTTTCCGATAAAATTTTATCTTTCAATAATCTCGGCACCGACGCCGCTATCAAAGTTAGCCAACACTTGATTATCCCCGGTGGTAAACAACTTTATAGCCCTGCCCCGGTTGCCGCCGCTCCGAGTTCTCTTAAAAATATCTTTTCTAGGGGCACCGCCTCGGCTATTGGCAAATACGTTTGGCCGAGTGTTTCTCGCCGTATTACTCAATATTATAGTTGGCGCCACACCGGTCTCGATATCGGCGCCAAGGCCGGTACGCCTATTTATGCCCTGGATGGCGGGCGCGTCGAGCTGGCCGGTTGGAGCAGTGGCTATGGTTATAATGTCATTGTTGATCATGGCAATGGCATCAAAACTCGTTATGGTCATTCGCGCAAGCTTTATGTCAAAGTTGGCGACCGCGTCGAGGCTGGTGATGTCTTGGGTGAAGTCGGCTCTACTGGTTATTCTACCGGACCACACATTCATCTGGAACTCAAAATCAATAATGCCAAAGTCAACCCGCTCAGTTACCTATAAACGATATTTCCCCAACGCCACCTGCAACTCATATAAACAACAAATCCCGCGCTGGCGGGATTTGTTATTTATCATTAATTATCTATTGTTTATTGTCTCTAGGTCACCCGAAAAACTTCTTCCAAACTAGTGATTCCTTTTATTGCTTTGATAATTCCATCTTGCTCCAAAGTCACCATTCCATTTCTCACCGCCACGTCCCTTAATTTCTGTTCTGCGATGTCTCCGGTCAAAATCATCTGTTTTATTTCATCGGTCACCTGAAAAATTTCAAACAAACCAACCTGTCCTTTATAACCCAGACCCGAACACTCCTGACAGCCTTTCCCCGTATAAAAAATCTGGTTGGTCAATTCGCTTGGCGACAATACTCTCTTTCTGCTTTCCGGCAAATCCCCTATTACTGTTTGGACTCTTTCTTTTTCTTCATTTGTCAAAATTTTTTCCTGCTTACAAGCTCCGCATACCCTTCTTACCAGCCTTTGAGAAATAGACACATTGAGTGACGGCGAAAGTAGATATGGCTTCGCCCCCAGCGCCATAAACCGAGGGATCACTCCGGCCGCGCTGTTGGCATGAATCGTAGACAAGGCCAAGTGTCCGGTCAAAGCGGCGTTCAAAACAATTTCTACGGTCTCCTGGTCTCTGATCTCACCCACCAAGAGAATATCCGGATCCTGCCTCACGATTGAACGCAAAGCCTTGGCGAAAGTATAACCCTTGTCTTCTCGCACCTCTGATTGATTGATTCCTTCCAATTTGTACTCAATCGGATCTTCTACGGTAATAATTTTATTATCCGGCGAATTAAGCCTATTTAATATTGAGTACAAAGTTGTTGTTTTTCCTGATCCAGTTGGACCGGTGATTACCAAAAGCCCGTTGGGTTTATTGATTTCTTTTTCTAGAATCACCCGATTATATTCATCAATTCCCAAATTATCCAAACTCATTTTCCTTATTTTATCATGAAATAAAATTCTCATCACCACGCTTTCGCCATAATTGGTTGGTAGAATGGAAATTCTAAAATCAATTGGTTTATCCTGGACGCGCAGAGTGAAATTCCCGTCCTGCGGTCTATCCTGAACATTTATTTTCAGGCTGGCATTCAGTTTTATTCTGGAAACCAAATTTCCCCAAGTTTCCTTGGGTAAAATTGCCACGTCATGCAAAACCCCGTCCACCCGAAAGCGTACTTTGATACCCGCCTCTTCCGCCTCAATATGAATATCGCTCGCCTCCATTCTCGTCGCCGCCATCACTATCACGCCCAAGATCTCTGTAGTTGAAGCTGAGTTTATTTTATTCTGAATCTCGCCGAGCTCTTTAATCTGTAAACCTGAGGCGGCAATCTCTTTTTCCAAAACTTCAATATCATTTATCCTTTCTACTCGCCTTGGCAAAGAAGAATACAGTTTCAAGGCCGCGGCCATACTCTCTTCGCTCGTCAGATAAACCGCCACCGCCACCCCGGGGTTTTCTTGTTGTATCCTCCCCACCAACCGATGCACCTCATTCGTTAATTCAACTGTCGCCAATCTTATTTCTTCTTGTTTTTTGTACAAAAAACAAATCACCTGCGAAGCTACTGCCTCCTCTTCATTAATAAATTTCAAAACCTCTGGCATAATCGGCAAACCCTTGAGATTAATATATCCCAAACCCATATTCATGGCCCGCATCTTTATCCCATCCTCTTTGCGTGCCAATTCCATCGCCTTAATTTTATCATTCAGCTCCTCTTCACTTTTATGCAAAAGATTAAAACTGCCATTCATAAATTCCCTTGTTTTGTCATCCCTTTTTTCTTCTTCCCTAGCCTGTGTTATCTTTTCTGGTTCTTTTTCCTCGGTTGCCTCTTCATTTTCAGCTGAAGCAACCGGCTCTTCTACCGGCTGGTCAGCTTCCTCTTCTACCATTCGTTCATAAAGGGGCCTTGGTTCTTCCTCTTTTTTTGTCGGCTGAATAACCGGTTCGTCTTTTTTGGGCTGGGGAACAATCGTCCTGGCCGCGTGCAAATCCTCAGCCAAAAAGACATCATCTTCAAATCCATCATCGTTACCGTGAAGCAAATCATCTAACTTTTTTTGTACCTGATCACTATTTATCATAAAAAACAAACAATATATTTCTATTTATTTCGCTCGGTTTCACTTATTATTTTCTAAATACATTATACCCTATCAATCTCTTTTTGACGAACACCCCCTATCCACATCATCCCCATCATCAGCCAAAAAAACACGCTCAAATCGTTTTTAAAATACGGCGCATCCACCAAACCATGTACTACTATCACCACCATTGTCGCCGCCAACGCCACCTTCTTTTCATCAAAAGGCCCCATTGCCGCCCTTCTATAAAACCAAACCAAAATCATGATAAATGCCACCAGGCCAAGCAGTCCGATTTCGCTCCAAAAATTCAAAAATATATTATGCGGATAAAGATAAATCTCAATATATTTTTTCTGGTGATAATCGGTCATCGCACTCTGGTATCCGGCCAATCCCGCGCCCCAGACATAATGATCTTTAATCATCTGCCAACTTTCCTGCCACATCTCAGTCCTCACGCTGATCGAATCTCCTCCTTCTACGCTGTAGTTGCCTTTTAAATTTATCCGTCCGCTTTGCCACAGCCAAGCACCCATTAAAATCCCTACCGCCACTATCGGCCAAAAATATTTTCTTTTCCCCGCCCAAAACAAAGCATAAAAAACTATCCCCGCCGATATTCCGAGCATCGCCCCTTTTGAGCCGCTCCAATATACCGCCAATAACCCCAAAATAATCACCAAAATTAACAACGCTGTTCTTAAATAATATTTAATGTTCAATGTCTTAATTTCTGATTTCTGATTTCTGATTTCTGATTATCATCCCCTTCTCTCCTTTTCCTACAGGCTATCTGATAAACCAAAAACCCAACCAATAATATAATTATTGGCCCCACATACAACGCCAAAGCATTGGGATACGGGAAAACCCCGCTCACTCGTCTGGTCGCCTCGGCCGCCCAAAATTCATTGACAATCCAATTACCTGTTAACTTCTGATAAAGTGCCACCAAACTCACCACCAAACTTGAGCCGGCCAGCGCCCAAATAATATTTTTCAATTTATCTTTTTGTATTACTGAAATAAAAACTATAAAAAACAAAATCGGCTCCACAAAATACGCCTTCCACAATCCCATGGCCGCCTTGGTCTCCGGTGACACCACCACCGCCACAGAAGCCGAAAATAAAAACAAGATAATTGCCCCCAGCAATCCTTTCCATCTTTCTGCCCATCGCTTTAATCTTTGAAAATTGAATTGTTTAAATATTAAAATGCTTAAATGTTTAAATGCTTTTATTCCCCATATTCCAAATAAAATCAAAATCATCCCTTCGAGTACCGTCATTGGCAAAGGCCCGACCTCAAAACGAATCAAATAACCCGGTAAACCAAATATGAACATGTAAATCGCCCAATCCATTTTCCGCCACGCCAAAAATCCAAAGGCTATTAAGTATAAAATTATTAAAATAATATAGAGCATATTTGACTTTGCTGTCATCCTCGGGCGACCCCGCTGTATCTTCGGGAACGACCCGGGGATCCAAAAATAAAAAAAGAGAAAGAAAATTTATTTAAATAATGTTTGGATTCCCGGATCTTGGCCGTTCGCACGGCCGAGTCCGAGAATGACAGTTTAAATTTTGAGCTTGGTGCTTATTTTGGATTTTGAATTTGGGATTTATTTGGAAATTGGAAATTGGAGCTTGTACGTCTGCCCATCATTTCCCTCACCATCTCCCCATCCACCCCTTTCAATAAAAACAAAACTGTCACATACACCACCGCTCCGACCACCCCCAAGAGTAAAACATTCATCGCTGGCAATATCAAAAGTGCTGCGCTCATGGCGACCGTCGCCGCCAAAGCCTTCCCAAATATTTTCCACTCCACACCCACCGCCACGCTACGGCGCAAGAGTATTGCTGTCGTTATCAGCATGAATAATTCCACCGCTACCGTGATCGCCGCCGCCGCGAAATACGCATAACGCGGAATAAAAATCACATAGCCAACCACGGCCAAAATCGCCGCCGCCACATAATAGCCAATCATCTTTTTTTGCTTGCCCAGAGCAATCAAAGCATAGGTCGTCAGATGGCTCACAAAAATAATCCCCGTCGCCCAAATTAAGATCTGCAAAATTACAGCTGACCGAACAAATTCTGTTCCCGCGATTAATACAATTAGGGGTCGCGCCAGAATCATCGCGCCAGCGATCATCGGACAAATGATAATCAGTAGTCCAGACAACGCTCGCCCGAAAACTCTTTTAAATCCTGCTTCATCTTTCTCCGCCCATTTTCGCGACAAAATTGGTGACACCAGCCCCATAAAAATCGCTGGCCAGGCAATTAAGACTTCCAATATTTTGTATGGCGCGCCATAAATTCCTACCGCCTCGCTGTTATTCAGGGCGTAAAAATGACTCACTGGCAAAAGCGACAAAAGCAGGGTGTCCGCCTTGAAATAAATCAGAGAAAAAATCGATGTCACCGCCACTGGCCAAGCCAGATGAAATATTTCTTTCCAGGTTTCTCGGTCCGCCTCCAGTCTGATTGGCGTAAGCTTCATCAAATAGCAAAAATTTATTCCCGTATTCACCAAAGCCCCAACCACCACAACAGCCAGGACTATCATCAAGTTCATTTTTAAATAAATCGCCGCCATGGTCAAAATCAACACCACCACTTTGCTCACCATCTCGGCTAAGGCCACTCGTTTCATTTCCGCCCGGTTCTGGAAAAAAGCCACCATGATTTGATCCAAAAGACTGAGCCAGATAGAAACAGCGGCGATCAAAACTCCTTTACGAACGATCGATGCATATGGGAAAAACCACACCAAGCCGCAAGCCAAGACCATCATCACGGTCGCCGAGACCAGCCGCAAAGTAAAAATATTATTCAAAAATTTTTCCTCACCAAATCGGCTACGCTTCAGCTCGTTCACCACCACTACGTATAATCCGAGATCAGACAACACCGCGAAAAAAAACAAAAAAGAAAAAACCGTAGTGTATTGGCCATAGCCTTCAACTCCCAAATAGCGCGCCAAAATCGCCACGACCAAAAGCCCGATGGCTGACGCGCCAAATTTGCCTGCTGTGTGAATAATAGTATTTAAAGCGATTTTACTCGATAATCTCATAAAAAACATTCTATCCTAAACCGCCGAATCGGCGGGGAGGGATCCCGTGTTATTTATAACGGACTCTTAATGTTCTTCAGGCTTGGGTTAGTCACCTTGGTATAGATCTGTGTTGTCCTAATATTAGCATGTCCCAAAAGTTCCTGCACATAACGTACGTCCACGCCATTTTCGAGCAAGTGTGTGGCAAAGCTATGGCGCAGCGAATGAAAGCTGGCCGGCTTTTTTATCTTAGCGGCACCCAAAGCATTCTCAAAAATTTTTTGGGCCGTACGCTCGGTTAATTTTCCTCCGCGTTCACTCATAAACAAATAATCGCCTGCGCTCCTAGCTGCAATTATTTTCACCGTCTCATCTTTCAATTTTGCTGGAAAAATAGTTAAACGATCTTTTTTACCCTTAGCTTCTTTCAAGTGAATGGTTAATTCCGTCAAATCAATATCTTTAATTTTTAGGTTTATCACTTCACTGACTCTCAAGCCTGCTCCATAGCTTAGAGCAGTCATCAATCTGTGTTTGTCGTTTTTAATTGTGGACAGCAACCTTTCAATTTCTATCCGTGATAAAATTTCCGGCAATCTTTTATTGACTTTAGAAAATTTCAAATCAATCTTTTCTGTTGATTTCAAAATTTCTCGATAAAAAAACTTGATCGCCTGCAAGCACAGGTTGAGCGTCTGTCCTGACATTCCTTTGTCTTGTTTGGCTGATAAAAATATCCTGACTTTTTCCCCCGATGCAAGTTTTCTGAACCTATCTTTGTCTTTGGTTAAAAAAGCGACATATTCTTTCAGATAATACAAATAAGCCTTAATAGTCTTTGGGCTATAATTCCTTAACTTTAATTCTCTCCTAGCTTGTTCTAAACATTGCGCAATATCCATAAAAAGCCTAGAATTAAATTGATGGCTGTCTAAGTAAATTATATCATCAAGTTCGTATAAGATACAACTTTAGGCACCTTATCCGCAAACACTTCGCATATAAACGAGTTAGGCGACATATTTTTGAAAAATTTGTTTTTAAAATGTTTTTGGTGGGCTTTAAGAAATAAGGAATTTGATTTTTTTAATTTTTAAAGAGGGGGGTAAAAGGTGTTTTCTCCGCTATCGCTCCGAAAACGATTTATAATAAATTGAATAAATAAGAGAAATACTTATATAATGGAAACAATTTTAACTATTTAATGGCGGTCAATATGGATTATAAAATCATCAAGCAATATTTGGATAAGCAAAAGATAAAAGTTGTTGAAAGCTACGATTTTGAGAATAAAAAAGTAAAGTATTCTGAAAAGATCAAGGGTTGGAAGATTGATAAATTTAGAGGCGATGAAGAAATCGTCAGAGCTTTTGTTCTAGCCAAACTAGTAAATGAATTAGGGTATAAACCTGAAAACATTGAACTTGAAAAGCAATATGATATTGGAAGACCAAAAGTAAACAAGCCAAGAATTGATATAATCGTCAGAGATGATAAAGGTGATGCTTTCCTTTATATTGAATTAAAAAGTCCACAAGATTATGAAAAAGACAAAGACGAAGTAATTGAAAAACAACTTTTCAATCTTGCTTCACAAGAAAAAGGACAAGGCAACAATGTAAAATATCTTGTTCTTTATACTTTTGAACCAAACGAAAGCGAAATCAAAGACAAATGTATTTTGATTGATTATGAAAAGTTTACTTCTTTTGATTCGTGGAAAGAAGTCAGAGATTTTGCCGATGAATTGCCTGAAAGATACGGGAAAGCACAAAAAGAACCATACATTAAAAATGGTAAAAAAGATTTAGAAACAAGTTTTACTCACGAACAATTAGACGGACTTAGAAAAAATTTACACAATGTTCTTTGGGGTGGCGGTGGTACCGATGATAATGATGTTTTTTCTTCTTTGGTAAATATCATTCTTGCCAAAATCCAAGATGAATCAGAAAAGAAAAAAGGCGAAAAATATGACTTTCAGATTTTCTCATTCAAAGACGGAGAAAGTTTTGAATCTAACGATCAACTTTTTGAAAGAATAAACGAGCTTTACAGAAGAGCCTTAAAACAAAGATTGAATATTGTTGATGAAGCAAAACTTAAAAAGTCCTTTGTTATAGACGAAAACAAGTTTTCACTTAACAAACTAAAATATACAGTCGCAGAACTTGAAAGATTTAGCTTTGTGGACGGGAAAAATAGTTTTAACGGAAAAGATATTTTAGGAGACTTTTTTGAAGGAATAATCAGAGAAGGATTTAAACAAACTAAAGGGCAATTTTTTACTCACATCAATGTTGTGAAATTTTTACTTTGGGGATTACAACTTGATAAATTGGCGATTGAAAGAGTTAATAATGATTTGGAAATTCCATATTTGATTGATCCGAGTGCAGGTAGCGGAACTTTCCTTATTGAATATATGAAATTTATCACTGAAAATGTAAAAAGGAGATTTAAAGACAAACTTCACGAAACAAGAGATGTAGAAGACAAATTTCATCAATGGTTTATACCAGACCATAGAGAAAATAAATGGGCTTCAAATTTTATTTATGGTGTGGAAATCAATTTCAATCTCGGAACAGCGACAAAAGTAAATATGATTTTGCATGGAGACGGCTCAACCAATATTTTTGTTAAAGACGGACTTTTACCTTTCAAATTTTACGACAAAGAAACTGCTCCAAACTTCCTAAAACAATACGAACAAGACAAAGTTTATTTTGATAAAGAAGTAAACGGACAATTTGATTGTATTATAACTAATCCGCCTTTTAGTGTTGATTTGGATAATGACACAAAAAAGAATGTTAAAAATGAATTTATTTTTGGAGATAAAAAGAACTCTGAAAACTTATTTGTAGAAAGGTGGTATCAACTCCTTAAACCAAATGGGCGTTTTGGTGTTGTTTTGCCTGAAAGTGTCTTTGATACGACAGAAAACAAATATATCAGACTTTTTATTTACAAATATTTCAAAGTCAAAGCGGTTGTTTCTTTGCCTCAACTTACTTTTGAACCATTTACCAGTACAAAGACGAGTTTGCTTTTTGCTCAAAAGAAGACAAAAGCAGAAATTGAAGAATGGAATAAACTTTGGAGCAAATATTCTAACGAGTGGAGCAATCTTAAAACCAGATGTGAAAATTTGTCAGCAGTTTATCTTGACGAAAAAGACCGCACAAAATTGCCTTCAATAAAAGACTTAACCGAAAAAGAAGAAAAAGAAATTTTGGCAAAAATGCTCAAAGATTATATTGAAGAAGATGATCAAAAACTATCAGCGAAAGAACTTGTGGAAAAATACAAAGATGAACTAAAAGAACTTTGTAAATATGACAATGACACAAAAGATGTTTTTGGTTTTGTGAATACTTGGTGGGTTTTTGGTGAAGTTGCCAAAGAACTAAACTATAAAATATTTATGGCAGAAGTAGAAAATGTCGGCTACAAGAGAACCAAAAGAGGTGAGAAACCAATGCCAAATGAACTTTATCGTGTAAACGAAAAATGCGAGGTTTTAGTAGATGACGGAGTAAAAGAAACCGCTTTAGATTATTTAAGAGGTGTACTATGGGATTAAAAACTTTTTCAATAGATTTTGCGGAATTAAAATCAAAAGAAAGTCTTCGCCTTTGGATTCCTTTTGTTTTGCCTGAATCAAAATATAAATATGACAAAATCAATAATTTTCTTAGCACCTGCGAGGCTGGAAACAGACCTAAAGGCGGTATTAAAGATGAAGATGAGGGTGAAGCAATAAGTTTGGGTGGCGAGCAAATTGGAAAAGGCGGAAGTCTTGAATTATCAAAAATTCCCTATGTATCGTTTGATTTTTATGAAAGTGCCACTAAAGGGAAGGTGCAAAATAATGATATTTTAATATGTAAAGATGGTGCTTTAACTGGTAAAGCTTGTTGGGTAGATTTTTCTCTATTTCCCTCAAACAAAGTAATGGTTAATGAGCATGTTTATATTTTAAGAGGAAATTCAGAAGTAAATCAGCAATTTCTTTTCTATTACACAACAACAAATCTATTTCAATCACAGGTAAAAGATTTAGCTTACAAAAAGAAAGCTCAACCCGGCTTGAATGCTGACCATTTTAAGAAAATCAAAATCCCTTTAATACCAAAACCAAATCAAGACCAAATCGTTGCTCAAATAGAACCGATTGAAAAGAAAATCAAAGAACTAAAAAGTCAACTCAAAGATCCGCAAGAGATTATTAATAAAGTTTTTGCAAGAGAGTTTGGGTTTGATTTAAAAAAGTTTGAAGAAAGTAAAAAGGTAAAGTTTTTTGAAGTGGAGTTTTCAATTATTAGTCAAACTAATGACTTAAAATCTAATGTTTCAACAAGCCTTAATAACAAGGTAAATTTTCAAATTCCAAATGTAAAATATTTCAAGATAAAAAATATTGCTAAAAATATTTTTGCAGGTGGAGATATGCCAAAAGATTTTTCAGAAGAAAAAGATGAAACTTATAAATACCCGATTTTTTCAAATGGAAAAGAAAATTTAGGTTTTATAGCATATTGTAAAAAAGCAAGAGTGAATGACAAAGCAACTACTATTTCAGCAAGAGGAACTATAGGTTTTGCGGTGGCAAGAGAAGAAAGTTACTTTCCAATAGTAAGATTGATTTCTGTAATCCCAAACGAAGAATTGATTTTAAATGAATATTTAGCAAGTATTATAAATTTTCAAAGTATTGAAAAAACTGGAAATACAATAGCACAATTAACAACTCCAATGGTTGAAAATATAAAAATTCCTGTACCTGAATTGGATAAACAACGAAAAATCGTTGATGAAATAAAGGCAGAATTAGACAAGCAAGAAGAAATCAAAAGCAAGATTGAAAGTGAAAGAAATAATATTGATGAAATTATTGAGAAAGCAATTAAATAAGGAGTTTTGAAAAATGGAATTCACCCCCAACCCCTCTTCCATTTTTCAAAACAAAAAAATCAAATACAATAATAAAAAGCCCGCCAAAAACGGAATAATATGGATAAATTTTTCAAAAATACGCAAGGCACGTTGCACTCTCACTCCGCTATCGCTCCGTTCGGCTCGCCTAACACAGTATATGCGGTTCGCTCGTTGCACTTCGCTCTCCCATATTTTGCTCCGTTTTACTCCGCAAAACATCGCATATACTGAAACGTTAGACGAAATTTTTTGGAGGCAAATTTGGAAAGCATGGTGGAAAAATTTTCTTAAATATTTTGAGTCTATTTCCTGAATCATTATGAGAGATATTAAATTTTCACAGAATTTTGTTAAGAACAAAGAATTAGTAGAATC
>JAAZMX010000027.1 GCA_012798565.1 Candidatus Kuenenbacteria bacterium | reverse complement strand
GGATAATTATGAATGGGCCGAGGGCTACCGTCCCAAATTTGGTTTGGTGGCAATTGATCCGGCAACTCAAGAACGCCGTCTGAAGGACAGCGCCTATTCTTATGCCGAAATCGCCAAAGCCAATGGTTTGTGGCTGGATTACTAATTAAGCAAACCTTTGATTTTTACCAGGGCCCATGATAGTCGGTCGGATTTTTCACCGATTGGCTTTTTATTGGATATTTTTTGGTTCATCTTCAATTAAAAACTATTAAGTGGGAACAATCCTCCCCATCAAAAAATACCTTCTTTCTAAAGGTATTTTTTCATCTTTATCTATTACTTCACCAAAAAAACATTGTAACCGCTAGTCTGTTTAGAATTTTGTTTGTGGGCCAGCTGATCCAAAAATCTTGCCAGCTTATTGAAAAATTTTTTTCGCCCCAGCGGACTCAGATATATCCAGGTTTCCAGTGGCCAGCGAACATTTTGTATTTCGATAGTAGAAAAATTTTTACTCAAATATTTTAGCGAGTCTTCGGTATAACGCCAGAAATCCCCATAGTATCCTTCCTGGGCGTGATAACGGTAAAGAAAAGGCACATAGATAAAACAATATCCGCCTTTGCGTAAAACGCGGTACATCTCCTCAAACGCTTTGAATGGATTTTCAATATGCTCCAAAACCGCGATACAAATAATCGCGTCCAGCGATTCATCAGCCATTGGGAGGTTGTGGATATCCCCAATAATGTCGGGATTGTAGTCAGGCACCGGATCCAGGATCTGATAATGCACCTTATGGAGATAATTTTTTATCCAGGCGCGATTCGGGTTGTAGCGGTTTCCTTTGTTTTCTGAGATGCGCAAACCGCCGCCGATATCAACGATTTCTTTTTTGTCTTCAAAGATTTTTCTAATTTTTTGATCAAAAAAAATGTCCCATGGAGTCGCCATATTTTTATTATAAAATGAATTGTCATCCAGTTTGCCGTTTTGTATATATCATCTATTGGGTTGTCTGCTGGCTGATTTTAGGATACAATATAAGTACTTATTAAGTTTATAATTTCCCTCGAAATTTGGCAAATTTATGCGACTTTTGATGCTCACCAGAAAAGTTGACTCTCGCGACAGCCGAGCTGGTTTTGTCTCGGACTGGCTTTTGCAATTATCCCAGAATGTGAACCGATTAATTGTTATCTGTCAAGAACAGGGTGACCCTGGCGCTCTGCCTGATAATGTAAAAATTTATTCGCTGGGCAAAGAAAAAAGCTATTCCAAGATCAGGCAGTTTTTCCGAGCGCAAAAATTATTCCTACGGTTAGTCAGAGATTGTGATGGCATTCTCGCTCATCAAATGCCGATTTATTCTCTCCTGGTCGGCCCTTGGTCAAAATTATTTCATAAAAAATTGGTTCAATGGTATGCGCACGGCGCTATTGATTGGCGTCTGCGTCTGGCCGCTTGTTTTGTTGACGAATTTATCACTTCCTCGCTTGACGGTTTTAGACTGGTGACCAAAAAACCAGTTACGGTTGTCGGCCAAGGGATAAATATTGATAAATTTCAAAAATTAACTTCTCGTCCCTCCGTCAATGACGATTATCGCCTCATCTCGGTTGGCCGCATTTCGCCTAGCAAAGATTATGAGTCTATGATCAAAGCCGTTTTTGATTTGCGCGAGCAGGGGATTGATAATGTACGTCTGGCTATCATCGGCGCGCCAGCTTTGGCCGCAGGTTTTGATTATTTTCAAAAGTTACAAGTGCTCGTAGTCAATATGCGCCTGAAAAATCAAGTCATCTTTACCGGCGGCCTGGCGCCGGATGAGATCGTTCCCTACTTGCAAAATGCTGATCTATTTATCAACCTGAGTGATACTGGCAGTCTGGACAAGGCTGTCCTAGAAGCCATGGCCGCCGGCTGTTTAGTCTTGACCAGCAATGTCGCTTTCCGCTCTTTATTGCCGCGAGAACTATTTACTGCCAAAGACGAGCCAGAACAATTGGTCCGCCAGATCAGAGCTCTTATGTCCTTGTCGCCTGATCGCCAAAACGAATTTCGGATGATGCTCAAAAAAGAGGTTGCCGAACATCACAATTTAAAAGATCTAATCAATAAAATTATTAAACTGTACTAGATATTTGATCAATGTCGTTATATTATTTGCTGCCATCTATTTTTATGCGCGTTGCCCTCATCGGTTCCACTGGCCAGCTCGGTACTGACCTAAAAAAAGTTATTCCCGAGGGATATTTAATCGATCTTGATTATCCTGATTTTGATTTGACCAAAAAAGAAATTATCCGCGAAAAATTGTTGGCCATCAAGCCGGATATAGTCATCAATACCGCCGCTTACAATCTAGTTGACCGCGCCGAAGAATTTCCCGAGGAAGCCTTGGCGGTCAATCATCAGGGTGTGAAAAACTTAGTTGATGTTTGTCTAGAATTAAATTGTATTTTAGTTCATTATAGCACTGACTATGTTTTTGGCGCTGATCTAGATAGACATATCCCTTATACCGAAGACGATACTCCCAATCCGGTGAATAAATATGGCGAATCAAAATTATTGGGTGAGCGAGAAGTTATGTCACGCTGTCAAAAATATTTTCTTATCCGCGCCTCTGGCTTATTTGGCACTGCCGGTTCTCAAGGCAAGGGTGGAAATTTTATTGAAGCAATTATCAAAAAAAGCCGAGAAACAGGGGAGTTAAAAATAGTCAACGACCAATTTTTGACCCCGACCTATACCTTGGATTTAGCCAAACAAACTTGGAAATTAATTCAAACCGATTATTTTGGCCTTTATCATGCGACGTCAGAAGGGGAGTGCAGTTGGTATGAATTCGCGAGAAGTGTGATGAAATATATCGATCCCGCTTTGGAAATAGCATCCGTTCCGAGCTCCAGCTACCAAACAGTTGCTCGTCGTCCGGCTTATTGCGTCTTAGAAAATAAAAAACTAAAATCATTGACTCTAAATATTATGAGGCCGTGGGTCGAAACGATCCCTGATTATCTAAAAGAAAAGGGTTATCTTGATTAATCTATGAAAATTCTTATTGTTGCTTATAAATTTGGCACTGAACAAGAATTGGGCGAGCATCTTGGCACTTATCATTATTTTATTGAGATCGCCCGTCGCTTAGTCAAGGCTGGCCACCAGGTTTGTGTCTTAGCTCCTTGGCTCTCTTTTTCTCGGCGTGGCAGTCGTGGTTTTGACGGTCTTCGCGTGATTCGTTATTTTCCTCCGCTATGGAATAAAATTTGGGCTTTTCCCCTCAATCGCTTTTTGCGTCTTTGGTACTTGCGAGCCACCGCGCATCAAGTTCTGAAATTTACCAAAAAAGAAAAACCTGACGCGGTTTTTGTCTGGCAAGCCAGAGAAACTGGTTATGCCGTAGCCCAGATAAAAGATAAATTAAACTGCCCTTTTATTTTTCGCCAGATCACCACTTGGCATTGGCATTTTATAAGACAACCCCAAGAAATTTTTGGCCAGCGCTCCTGGTATCAGCAATTGAGAAAAATTGGTTTAGCCAAATTGACAGATTATTTGCTAAATTTTTTATTAGCTCAAAAAAGTCAAAAAAAATACGCCCAAGCAATTTACCGTCAAGCTGACAAAGTAATTTTCTTGAGCCAAGTGGCGGCGAGAGAAGGTCTGGCCATGGGTTTGCCCGAGAGCAAGGTGGCAATTTTACCGGTGTGCATTGAGACTGATTTATTCCAGCCTTTGGATAAAAAATTGGCCCTGCGTCAAGAGCTCAGGCTTGAGGGTAATAAAATAATTTTGTTTATCGGTCGGATAAATTTTGCCGAAAAAGGCCTTGGCTATTTGCTCCATGCTATGCCCCAGATTGTGGCCGAAGTCCCGGACGTAAATCTAGTCATTGTCGGCGGCGGGGGAGAGACACCCAAGATGGAAGCGTTGATAAAAGATTTAAACATAAAAAATCATGTTCAATTAGTCGGCCAGCAACCCTTTGCCAAGCTGGCCAAATACTTGAACGCCGCTGATGTTTTTGCTATGCCCTCGGTCTGGATGGAAGCTTTTGGCCAAGTGACTATTGAGGCCATGGCTTGTGGCGTGCCAGTTGTCACTTCTGACGCCGGCGCCAGCCCGGAAATAAATATTAATAATGAAACCGGCTATGTTGTCCCAGCCGAAAACGCGGACGCTTTGGCTAGAGCGCTTATGGAAATTCTCAAAAGCGATGAATTGCGAGATCGTTTTGGCGCTCGCGCTCGTGGTCGTGTTTTGGGCAATTACACCTACGAGGTCGTGATTGAAAATTTATTAAAAATTATTTCTTTGACTAAATAAACTTTGATGAAAATTCTTTATTTTAGCAATTCGCGCATTCCCACCGAAAAAGGCTATGGTATCCAAATCATGAAAATGTGCCAGAGCTTTGGAGCCATCATGGATTCGGTGGTTTTGGTCACGCCCACCAAAAAAAACAAAGCGTTTATCGGGGTTGACGCTTTTGATTATTATCGTGTCAAAAGGAATTTCTTTTTCCAAAAGCTCTGGTGCCTCGATCCGAGTTGGATAGCCGAGAAAATGCGCCAGGGTATTTATATCAAGATTCAGGCCACCTTTTGGTTGGTCAGTTTATTTTTTTATCTTATTTTCAAAAAAAATAAATCATCATGCATCTGCTACACACGCGATGAATATTCTCTGCCTCTGCTCCAGCTATTTTTCCGGCGGGTCGTCTGGGAAGCGCATACCTTGCCACGCAACACGAAACGTTATTTCCAATACTGGCAAAGATGTTCACGCCTGGTTGTCATCACGCAAGGTCTAAAAGATGAATTAACCGCGCTCGGCTTGGCTAATGACAATATATTAGTCGCACCCGATGCCGTTGATTTATCGGAATTTGAAGAAATAAAGTCAACGAAAAGAGAACTGCGTCAAAAGTTAGGCTTGCCCGTTGACAAAAATATTATCATGTACACTGGCCATCTCTATGACTGGAAGGGCACTCAATGTTTGGCTGATGCCGCTCAATTTTTGGCCGATCAGGATCATATTGTTTTTGTTGGTGGATCGGACGAGAAATTTGACTTGGGCAGTTTTCGTTCCCAAAATAAAACCAATCAACGCGTACTCATTTTAGGCTATCGGCCATATGATCAGATTCCTGCTTATCTAAAATCAGCCGACGTTCTCGTCTTGCCAAATTCTGCACATCATCAAAAATCAAAAACCTGGACCTCGCCCCTTAAGCTTTTTATGTATATGGCTTCTGGTACGCCCATTGTCGCTGCCAATCTCCCTAGCCTGAATGAAATTTTAAATCCCGAAAATGCTATCTTTTATCAACCGGATGACCCAGCCGATATGGCCAACGTCATCAAAAAATTGTTGACTAATCAATCTTTAGCCATTAAGATAAGTGCAAAGGCCTATAGTGATGTCCAAAACCACACTTGGTCAAAGAGAGCTCAAAAAATAATCGATTTTATAAATTCTTAGCTATGATCAAATTATCCATAGTCACCCCAATTTATAATGAAGTTGAGAATCTCCCCGGGCTTTTTCGGGAAATAAAATCATCCTTGTCCGCGCTCGGTTGGGACTATGAGATTATCGCTGTCAATGACGGTTCAGTGGACGGTAGTCTCAATGTGCTCAAAGAATTAGCCGCTGTTGACTCCCATATCAAAATTATCAGTTTCAGTCGCAATTTTGGTCAAACCGCCGCCCTGTCAGCTGGTTTTACTCATGCTACTGGCGAGGTGATCATTCCTCTAGATGCTGATCTTCAAAATGATCCGCGCGATATCCCTTTGCTCTTATCAAAATTGGCTGAAGGATATGATATCGTTTCTGGCTGGCGCAAAAATCGTCATGACAAATTGATCAGCCGTAAAATTCCTTCTCGGTTGGCCAATAGTCTTATTGGCAAAATCACTGGTGTTAAGTTGCATGATTATGGCTGTACCATGAAAGCTTACCGCAAAGAAAGTTTGGATTCTGTCCGTTTGTACGGCGAGATGCATCGTTTCATTCCCGCCCTGGCTGCTTGGCATGGCGCCAAAATTACCGAGGTCGTCACCAACCATCGCCCGCGCCAGTTTGGCCAGACCAAATATGGTATCCGGCGCACTTTCAAGGTCGTCCTTGATTTGCTCACTGTCAAATTTCTGACCAATTATTCCACACGCCCCATGCATTTTTTTGGCAAGGCTGGACTTTATGCGCTTTCGGCCGCTGTTATCTCAGGCTTGTTGGCTCTCTATCTGCGCCTGTTTCACCATGTTTCTTTGATCATCACCCCCTTGCCGCTTTTGACAGTATTTTTGATGCTGGTCGGACTACAGTTTATTCTTATGGGGCTTATTGCCGAGATGCTGACTCGGGTCTATTATGAAACCCAGAATAAACCCACTTATTTCATCAAGGAAAAAATTAATTTCTAGGCTCGGGATAAACTTGTTAAAAACCTAAAGAATATATGTGTGGTATTGCTGGCTATGTTGGTCAAGGTAACGAGGACACGCTCAGAAAAATGAGCGGTGTTTTGTCTTATCGTGGTCCAGACGATCAAGGCTTTTTTATTAATCGCCACGTGGGACTAGCGCATAATAGATTATCAATTATTGATCTGAGTCCTCTTGGCCATCAACCTATGGCCAATGAAGATAGCTCTATTCAAATTATTTTCAATGGGGAAATTTATAATTATCATGATTTAAAAAAAGACTTATTAGCCACTGGCCGCCATCAATTTAAAAGTCAGACCGATACAGAAGTGATTTTGCATCTTTATGAAGATTTGGGTACTGACTGTTTTGCCAAATTAAATGGTATGTTTGCTTTGGCTATTTGGGATGAAACAAAACAAGCTTTGATTTTAGCTCGTGACCGGCTGGGCAAAAAGCCTCTTTACTGGACAATTAGTCAAAATACCATTATTTTTGCCTCTGAGCCCAAGGCTATTTTATCACACCCTTTAGTTCGGCCAGAGCTGGATCTTAGTGCCCTGAATAAATATCTTCTTTATGAATATATTCCTACCCCTCATTCAATATTCAAAAATCTTCACAAGCTAGAGCCAGGTCATTATCTTGTTTTCCAAAACAGTTCTCTAGTGAAAAAAGAAAAATTCTGGGATATCTCTTTTGATTGTTCGACCATCGAGTCGCCAATTACCCTCGCTCAAGCGCAAACCAAGTTGGATGATATCTTAACCAAAGCCGTGAGTTCACGCCTAGTGAGTGATGTGCCATTGGGTATTTTTTTATCTGGTGGTTTAGATAGTAGTACCGTGGCTTATTATGCGGTTCGCGGTGGACAAAAAATAAAAACTTTTTCTATTGGTTTTCAGGAGCCGAGCTTTGATGAATCACGCTATGCTCGTGAGGTGGCCGCCTATCTGGGCACCAAACATCATGAAAAATTTTTTCGCGTCGCCGAAGCCCTAGATCTTGTTCCTCATGTTTTTTCTCTTTTAGATGAACCCTTGGCTGATGCCTCTATTTTACCTACTTTTTTGCTAGCCAAGTTTACTCGTGAAAAAGTCACCGTGGCTCTAGGTGGCGATGGTGGTGATGAGCTCTTTTGCGGTTATGATACTTTTATTGCTCATCGCCTAGCAAAATATTATGATTATTTACCCTCCTGGCTAAAGCATAATCTAATTGAAAAAATTATTCCTTTATTACCAGTTTCTCATCATAATTTGAGTCTAGATTTTAAAGCTAAAAAATTTATTAATGGTTATTATGGCCCACTAAACTATCGCAACCAGCGCTGGCTCGGCTCCTTTGACCACCTAGAACGCGCACAACTTTTTAAACCTGAAATCTGGCAAGAGCTTAAATCGCAAAATGAATTTATTGATCTTGATCAATTACTTTTACCATTATGCACGCAACCCTATTTTAATCAACTTATTTACACTTATTTACGTACCTATCTTATGGATGACATTTTGGTTAAGGTTGATCGTGCCAGTATGTATAATTCCCTGGAAGTGCGCGCGCCTTTTTTAGATTATCACTTAGTCGATTTTGTCAATTCCTTACCTCTTAAATTTAAATTTAAGGGTTTGACCACCAAATATATTTTAAGAAAATTAATGGCTGACAAATTGCCGGCCAGTATTATCAATCGCAAAAAGAAAGGCTTTGGCTTGCCCCTCTCTAGCTGGCTCTCTGGTGCCCTCAAGCCCTTGCTTCTGGATATTTTTAACGAGTCAGCTATTAAGCGTGCTAGCCTCTTCAATTATTCTTATCTGCAAAAACTTTTAACTGATCATTTTACCAAACGTCGTGATAACCGCAAGTTATTATGGACGCTGACAGTTTTTGAGCTCTGGCGTTCTCACTGGCTAGACAAAAAATAATTTTAAGTTAATGAAGATTTTACTTCTCAATTACGAATTTCCTCCACTGGGTGGTGGTGCTGGTAATGCCACCGCCAATTTAGCACGCGAACTCACCCTGCTGGGCCATCGAGTTTCCATTCTCACCTCGGCTTTTGGTAACTTGCCTCGAGAAGAAACTTATCAGGGTTACAAAATTTATCGCGTTTGGTCCTGCCGCCATCAAAAATATCAAGGCAATATTTTAGAGATGTTATTTTATATTTTTTTTGCTATCCTGTTTATTCCTAAATTATTTGCAAAGGAAGGGAAACCGGATAAAGTGATTTCTTTTTTTTCTCTTCCTTCTGGTCTGGTTGCTTATTGGTTAAAAAAGAAATATGGCCTACCCTATATTCTCTCGCTACGCGGTGGCGATGTACCTGGTTTTTATTCTCGCGCTCTAAAATTTTATCATTTTTTTACCCTGCCTTTAAACAAAAAGATTTGGCAAAGTGCTGATTGTCTTGTAGCCAATAGTCAAAGCCTTAGCAAGTTAGCCAATAAGACAGTCAGCTCATTTGGCCAAACAGTCAAGGTTATCCCCAACGGGGTGAATATTAATTTATTTTCACCATTATTTCCCAAAAAACCCGCTAAGTTTAAAATTATATTTGCTGGTCGCCTATGTCCTCAAAAAGGCGTAGCTGAGCTCATTACTACCATTCATGAATTAAATAATCATGGCATCAGTGATCTAGAGTGCGTCATTGCTGGCCATGGTCCGTTGTTCGCCCCACTCAAAAAAATGGTTACTGCTTTTAAATTAGAGCAGTTAATTACTTTTACTGGCTGGCTAGACAGAGAAAAATTATTAACTGAATACCAAGCAGCTGATGTCTTTGTTTTACCCTCAACCGACGAGGGTATGTCCAATGTTATTTTAGAAGCTATGGCTACGGGTTTAGTCGTCATTGCCAAAGATATTATTGCCAATCGCGAGCTAATCACTCATGGCATCAATGGCCTACTTTATAATACTGCCTCAGAATTACCCATGCTTATTACTCAGCTGATGTCTGATAATAATCTCAAAGCAAAATTGGCTCATGCCGCTCGTGCTCGTGCCGCCGAATTCAGTTGGCAGCACGTCGCTGTATTGTATCAACAACTTTTAATTTCTTAATTATGCATTATTTTGATTTTGGAGATAATTGGCAAAATTACTCTCGCTTCGCTTTTACCCCTGAGAAATTCTTAGCCGCCAAGAAGTCACTTCTAATTTTTTTTAAATCGGAACAAATTAAATCCAAAAAAGTGATTGATATTGGCTGTGGCTCAGGTATCTTCAGCTTAGCTTTCTTGGAGCTTGGTGCTGCCGAGGTAACCGCTACTGATATCAACCCCAAATGCCTCGCCGCTACGCAAGCGAATTATCAAAAAAGCGAATCTCTTAAAACTATGAATGTGCCCTTGACTTTGATCCGAGATGATATTTTGAATTCTAATTTATCAGGTTATTTTGACATTGCTTATTCTTGGGGCGTTCTTCATCACACAGGCAAGATGTATCAGGCTATTGATGCCTGCACCAAATTGGTCGCTCCTGGTGGCTTTCTATTTATTGCTCTTTACAACCGACATTGGAGTTCTCCTCTCTGGCGAATCGTTAAATATTTTTATAATCTCAGTCCCTCATTCTTTAAGAAAATAATGATATTTTTATTTTATTTGCCCGTTCTTCTGGCCAAGTGTTTTGTAACTCGGGCCAATCCTTGGCACAAAACACGAGGTATGGATTTCTATTATGACCTAGTTGACTGGCTTGGTGGCTATCCTTATGAGTATGCTTCGTCAGAAAAAATCGTCAATTATATTGTATCCCAAGGATTTTCCCTTATTAAAAGTGTTCCCGCCACTGTACCTACGGGTTGCAATGAATTTTTATTTATGAGAAAGTAAAAGGACAAGCCTCTAGATATCAGAAACAAGATGCCAATTTATTAAATTATAAAATTATCAATGTTCCAACAAGGTCTTGAACTTATAACTTCCCCTCGTCTGACCCTCAAACAAAAATATCGGGTTCTGCGCTGGTTTTTTTATTCCCAAATTTTGGGTCGAGATATTATTCGGAGCGTAGAGGTTATTCATACTCTTTTGTGTAATGCGCGTTGCCGTTTTTGCTCCAATGAAAAGTTGTCCGAAAGTCAACCGCAAATGTCGTCCGAACAAGTAAAAATGATTTTGGATAAACTGGCCGCCTATGGCGTACCAGCAGTTATTTTTCTTGGAGGAGAATCTTTAACGGATAAAAATTTTTTTAGTTATCTTCATTATGCTAGGCAGCAGGGGATTATTACTCTTCTGCAAACTAATGGCATCGCCTTGAACCAATCAATCATTAAGCGTTTGGCTGATGCTGGTTTGTTCAAAATTACTATTACCCTGCATGACACCTTATCTGAAAAACATAATAATATTGTTAATCGCCCCGGTGCCCTAGAGACCATTCTTGCTGCCTTACCCTTACTCAAGAAAGAGGGGATCAAGATAGACCTGAAAACTATTTATTCCAGGGACAGTGTTTCCACCGGTGCCTTTGGGCGCATTTTGGCTTTGGCCCAAAAAAATGGTATTTCTCTAAATGTTAATCCCTTTATGCCGGTTGGCCGTGGCCTCAAAGAGACAAGTATGTTTTCTGATAAAGAAAAAGAATCTTATCTTCATATTACCTCAACTGATAGGATTATTACCACCCATACCAAAAATGAATATGGTGATCATGGCCCGGCTGGTCGCGAATATTTGGGTATTACGCCTGATGGTGAAATCTTGCCCTGCTATTTTTTGCCAGTTTCTGTTGGCAATATTAAAGATACTGATATTGCTACAGCCCAAAAAAGAGCCTTAGCACTCGGAATTTTTCAAAAAGGGGCTACCAGCTGTATTGTCGCGATGAATAATGATTTTTATAAAAATATTATTCAAGAACTTTATTCTGGCCGCTTTATCTTGCCAGTCAGAGTCTATGAAAATTCTGAACTGCAACAAAAATTTTCTCGCTTTTCTCAATCCTTATGAGTATCCTAAAAATGTGGCGTTCGCTTTTTGACCGCCAGCAATTGGACGCCCTAATTTTTTTTATTACTAGTCAGTGTAATTCTCGTTGCCGCTCTTGTTTTTATTGGCAAAGCCTTAATCAACATTCAGACTTATCTTTAGATAAGATAACCAAGATAGCCAGCAGCTTACCCCGCTTTACTTCACTCTTGATTTCTGGTGGCGAACCATTTTTAAGGGCTGACTTACCTGAAATTATCGGTACTTTTTCCAAACACTCTTCCTTTTCCTTTGTTTCTATCCCGACCAATGGTTTATTAACTGACCAAATTGTAGGTTTAACCAAAAAAATTTGCACTGCCAATCCCAGGCTAATTATCACTATCGCCGTCTCTCTTGATGGCTTCGCCAAGACTTCGGAACATATCCGGGGCGTCGCCGGTGGTTGGTCACGTTCCCTCACCACCCTGGAAAGATTACTAGGTTTAAAAAAAGATTTGCCCAATCTCCGGGTAGCGGTCAACACTCTGGTTTGCCGTGAAACCCTGGTGACCCTGGCGGATTTTACGGACTATTTGTCTAAAAACTATAATCTTGATGCACATAATTTGGAGATCATTAGAGGGGCTGCTCGCGATCCTAGTCTCAAGGAATTTAATCTTCTAGAATTGGAAAAAATTTTTAAACTAGAAAAAAAAGTTTCTCTTCACTATCTTCGTAAAAATTTTCGCTCACCCCATGCTTTAAGTAAAATTTATCATTTAGCTATTTATTTATTAGCCCTAGTAGTTATCAGGACCCAGCGTCGTCTACTAACCAAAAAACAGCCCTGGCTCTTTGATTGCTTGGCCGGCCGGACTATTATAGTTATTGACTCTGACGGTTGTCTCAAGGCTTGCGAGCTCCGCTCAGCCACCATCGATCTGGCTGCTTTTGACTACAATGTCGCTTCCGCTCAAAAATCCCCTGCATTTTTGGCAGAGATTCAGGCTATTCAAAAAACGCCTTGTCCTTGTACCCATGGCTGCTTTATTAATTCCTCAGCGCGACATGAGCCATGGGGCATTATTAAGACCCTTTTATCATGAAAATTTCTGTTATTATTCCTGTTTATAACCAAATAATTTTTTTGCCAGCCGCCTTGGATAGTATTCTAAGACAAAATTTTTCTGATTGGGAGGCACTAATTATTGACGATGGCTCCAAAGAAGATATTTGCGGTGTTGTTAGGCCTTATCTTGTTGATCCCAGATTTCATTATTATCGTTTGGAGAAAAATAATGGTGTGTCTGCTGCCAGAAATTTTGGCGGGGCAGAAGCCACCGGTGAATACCTTGCCTTTCTGGATTCTGATGATTATTGGTTGCCAGAAAAGTTGACTGAACAAGTTGCTGTTTTGGCCTCTTCTGGAGCTGTAGCTGTTTATACTGATGCTTTTTTTGCCGAAGAAAATGGTATCCTTTTCAAAAAAAGTTTAAAGCGACAATATAATCTAAAACATCTGCCAGCCGGTCATCTTTATTGTCGACTTTTGGAACACAATCTTATTACTACCTCCTCCATGGTAGTTAGCAAAAAAATTTTTGACTATCTTGGTGGTTTTGAGGCAAATTTAAGTCTAGCCGAAGAATGGGATTTATGGCTTCGCCTCGCTCGTTCTAATCATATTGCGGTAGTTGATAAGCCACTGACGGTTTATCGAGTCAGGCCAGTGGGCCTTCATCTTAATAATGCTGCCATGGCTAGAGCCAATGAATATATTATCGCCAAAAATTTTATGCCTCCCGTTCCTCACTGCTTGAGTCGAAAACAGGCTCTCTCTAATTGCTATTTAAATATTGCTGTCGCCAATCTCATTCGCTATGAACGAGCGGAAACATTTAAATACCTATGGCATTCACTCAAACTTTTTCCCTGGAGGCCGATAGCCATCATGATATTTTTAGGATTATTTTTGCCCCAGCGCTGGCTAATGGCCCTCTTGAGAGTAAGAGACAGATGGCTATAGGTTATCGAGCTGCAGAGCTGTTAAATTCGTCCAATTTTCCATAAAAAATAAAATTGGAATTTTATCCCACAAAAGTTGCTAATTTTTTTCCATGAAAATTTTTTTTCGCATTATTATCAGCCTGGCTTTACTTATTTTTTTGTATTTTAAAATTAATTGGCAAGGTCTAGGTGATGTTTTAATTAGCGCCCATTGGTTCTATGTTTGCTTGAGTTTTTTTGCCCTGCTTTTCGCTTGGCTAATAAATTCTTACAAATGGCAGTTTATCTTAAAACCTTTCGGCTTAGCTAGGCCGGTAATTTATCTTTTCAAACTCAATTTAATTACTTTTTTTTACAGTTTGGTTTTGCCTGGTGGTCAGTTGGTGGGTGAAGTACTCAAGTGTTTTCATCTGGCCAAAAATGAGCAAGAAAAATCATTATTTATTTTTTCAGTTTTTCTAGATCGACTAACTGGTTTTTTGGCTTATGTACTCTTAGGTCTTGTTGCTCTTATTTTTTCAGTCGTGCCCGTCACTGTCAAATTAACTTTCCTGACCATTTTTGGAGCCATAATTATCATTGCCCTTATCGGCTATTTAACTCTCTTCAGTCACCGACTTAGTCACTGGTTAACTAAAATAATCATACATTTGAGTTGGGGTCGGAAAATCCATTCTTTTTTATCCGTTGTTAAGCAGAAATCAATCTTTAATTTTTCTTCTGCCCACATTCTAGCAATTACTTGCTTGAGTTTATTATTTCAATTGATTGTCAGTTTCTATGTCTATCTGGCCGCCCAAGCTCTGGGTATACCAATTGGACTAGTTGACATTGTCTGGATATTTAGTTTGATTAGTGTTATTTTGGTCATACCCCTTACTTATGCTGGTTTCGGCTTGCGTGAAGGCGGGTTTGTTTATTTACTTTCTTTTTTTGGTATTGCTGGTTCCTCAGCCTTTAGTCTTTCTTTGCTAGTCTTTTTTATTGGTGCTCTGGT
>JAAZMX010000026.1 GCA_012798565.1 Candidatus Kuenenbacteria bacterium | reverse complement strand
GCTGTTTTGATAGCTGGCACTTCAAGGACAAACAACTCTACTATTTTACTTGTTTGTCTATTGGTTAATTTGCTATTTAGTATTAACTTGCTTGTCATGTTTTAAGCATAAATGTTTATGCTGTTCTAGACAAGCTCCATTAAAAATTATTCTACCCGCTAGCGTTTAATTATTTTTTTAAATAGCTCATGTTAAAAGGTATCTTCAAAAACATTCGTCCCGATGTCGGCATTGATCTCGGCACCAGTAATACCCTCGTTTATATCAAAGGCAAGGGTATTGTTGTCAATGAGCCCTCGGTCGTCGCTATCAATACCAGAACCGACGAGGTTCTGGCTATTGGCGAGGATGCCAAGCGGATGATCGGCAAAACGCCCGGGCACATCATCACCTCCAAGCCCTTGGTTGAGGGCGTAATTTCTGATTTTGAGGTGGCCGAACAGATGCTCAAATATTTCATTAACAAGTTCATTGCCAATAAAATCAGTGTTCTCTCTGCCAAGCCGCGCATCGTGATCGGCATTCCCCTGGACGTCACCGAAGTTGAACGCAAGGCGGTGGAGGACGCGGCGCTTGGCGCTGGCGCCCGGGAAGTTTTTTTGGCTGAGGAGCCCATGCTGGCCGCTATCGGTGCCCGCCTGCCGGTTCAGGAGTCAACCGGCAACATGATTGTGGATATCGGCGGTGGCACCACCCAGATCGCGGTTATCTCTCTTTCTGGTATTGTCGCCTGGAAATCCCTGCGCATCGCCGGCGATACCCTCAATAAAAATATCATTCAATACATCAGAGAAAATTTTAATCTTCTGGTCGGCGATGCCACTGCCGAAAAAATAAAACTGTCCATTGGCTCGGTTTTTGCCGCCGATCAGCCGGTGGAGATGGCGGTTTCCGGCCGTGATTTGATCAATGGTCTGCCCAAAGAAATAGTCATTACTGATTCCGAGATCCGGGAAGCGATCGCCCGCTCGGTCCGCACCATTGTCAGTAACATCAAATCAACCATTGAATCCACTCCGCCCGAATTAGTGGCTGATATTTATCGCCGGGGCATTGTTCTTTCCGGTGGTGGCGCTCTGCTTCGTGGTCTCGATGCCCTCGTGCGCCAAGAAGCGCGCATCCCTGTCGCCGTGATTGACGACCCTCTGACTTGTGTGGTGCGCGGTGCCGGCCTAGTGCTGGAAGATTTGGATAACCTCAAAGATGTTTTATTGCCTTCTACTCATTAAAACTTTATGGCTCGCCAATCAAAACAATTAAAAATAACCATCAGCGTGGTTATTTTTTGCGCCCTGTTGATTCTTCTTTATTACTTCGGTTTTAATCGCTATTCCAACTCTTTTATTACCTCGGCCACCAATCCGCTGTTGCGCCTTGGCTATACCATTAGTGATCGACTGGGCGGATTTCTATCTCTTTATACCCGCCAAAAAGATTTAGCCAACCGTTACGCAGAGCTCACTGCTGACTTTATCGCCCTGGCTCAAAAAAATGCCGCTCTATCTGCGGCTGTTGCTGAGAATGAAATTTTAAAAAAAGAAATCCAATTTGTTGATGAGTATCGCTACCGTCACCTGGTCGCCAGGATCATCGGCCAAAATGTTGATTTTGAAAACAATTATCTAATTATTGACAAAGGGCTTAGGGATGGTTTATCTGTTGGCTTGGCTGTGACCATTCATCAGGGCCAGATTATCGGCCGTCTTTCCAAAGTTGAAGACAATCTTTCCCATGTTTCCCTCCTGACTGGTAATGATATCAAAATTGCTGTTTCTGTTTTGGGCGAAGAAGCCGTTTCCGGTATTTCAATCGGGGAACATAATCTCAATCTAAAAATAGAAATGCTGCCGCTTGATGCCCGTATTGCCGAGGGGGATTTGGTTGTCACCTCCAATTTGAATTTAGATATTCCTGCCGGTTTGGTGCTCGGTTCCCTCAAAAAAATTTCCACTTCCGATACGGCTCTTTGGCAGTCGGCCGTTGCTGAACCCCTGGCCAACTATCTGAGCTCTCCTCTTGTAACCGTTATTTTACCTGACTAAATTTGTATGTTAAAACCAATTCTCATTACTCTCGTCATTATTTTTTTGGTGGTCGTCCAAATCAGTCTCCTACCGTCTCTTGGCTGGTTTATTCCCTTGCTCCTCAATCTGCCCCTGCTTTTTGTCGCTTGCTCTGCTCTTTGGCTTGATTTTGGCCTAGCTGTTTTTATTGCCTGCTTGGCCGGCCTATTTTTAGACTATTATTCCCCCTTCTTTTTTGGCTTTTTTGGTCTAGTTTTTCTGCTTTCTGTTTTATTAATAAAATTTTTCCATCTCAATTTTTTTCAGCACAGAAATCTTGGTTCTTTTTTAATCGCCAACCTGCTATCCCTCCTGGTCTTTCGAGCCATTGGTTTGGTCACTTATTTCTTTTTTCTTTCCCAAGTACTCTCCGTTACTCATTGGATTTTTTTTCTGGGTCAACTGGTCGTCCACGGGTTACTCACTATTGTAATTTATTTTTTCCTTGGCCCCTTGATTGGTCGCCAAAAAAATTTAGCCCTTGCTTAAATTATGCGTACCCCCGATCCCTTCAATATTCCCAAGGCCATCACCCACCTAGAAGGTTTCAGCTGGCGTCGCCAAGACGGCAGTAATTTGTGGTTTGGCGATTTGGGGGAAAAGATTTCCCTCTTCATCACCAATCGCAAAGTTAAGGCAGTTTTTATTATTATCTTTTTGTTTTGGCTTGTTTTGTTTGCTCGCCTTTTTTGGCTCCAAATATTTCAAGGACAAAATTATGCCGCCATTGCCGAAGGCAATCGTTTGCGCCTCAATATCCTGCCGGCCGAACGGGGAATTATTTACGATCGTTTTGGCACTCCGCTCGTCGCCAATATCCCTCATTTCTCTTTATTTTTTATCCCCGGTGATTTGCCCAAAAATCTCCAAGATCAGGCGGCCATAGCCAACCAGCTTTCTCGTCTTAAAATCAAGGACGAAACCCAGATTCTCTCCGCCTTCGCTGGGGCCTCGCCCGCTTCTTTTACCCCGGTTTTATTGGCTGATGATTTGACCCGCGACCAGGTAATCGCCCTCTCTGTCTATGAGGCTGAATTATCTGGTATCAAGCTCATAACCGAGCCTCGGCGCGAATATCTGTCTGGCAGTGGCTTGTCCCACGTCTTGGGTTATTTGGGCGAAATTAATGAAAAAGAATTATCTTCCCTTACTGATAAAAATTATCAAGCAGGTGATTCCCTGGGCAAAAACGGCCTGGAATTATATTATGAAGATATTCTGCGCGGTCTCAAGGGCGAGGAAGAGGTAGAAGTTGACGCTCGAGGCAAAGTAAAAAAAATAATTGCCCGCCGTGAACCAACTGCCGGTCAGGACATTATTTTGTCCATTGATCTTGATCTGCAAAAAGAATTGGCCGCCAGCCTCTCTCGGGCTATTGCCACTGCCGGTGGCTCTGGTTCTGGCGTGGCTGTTGCCCTTGACCCTAAGAGTGGCGAAGTCTTGGCTTTGGTCAGTCTGCCTGATTTTGATAATAATTTTTTTAGTGCCGGTATCAACCGCGAGGCCTATAATAAATATTTATCTGATCCCCAGAAGCCTCTTTTTAATCGCGCCATTGCCGGCACTTACCCGCCTGGCTCCACCTTCAAGCCAGTTGTTGCCTCAGCCGCGCTTCAAGCAGGGATTATCGATGAATCTACTGCTTTTTTCAGCACTGGCGGACTCAGAATTGATAAATGGTTTTTCCCTGACTGGAAAGCCGGCGGCCATGGTCGCACGAACGTGATTAGCGCCCTGGCCAATTCCGTTAACACCTTTTTCTATTATATTGGTGGCGGCTACGGCGATTTTGAGGGCTTAGGGGTTGACTTGATTAAAAAATATTCTGCTCTTTTCAACTTGGGCCAGACTACCGGTATTGATTTGCCTGGTGAAGCCAGTGGCTTTTTACCTGATAAAGACTGGAAATTAGCTACCAAAGGCGAGCCCTGGTATATTGGTGATACTTATCACTTGTCTATCGGCCAAGGTGACATTTTGGTTACCCCACTACAGGTAGCTCTCTATACTGCCGCTGTTGCCAACGGTGGTACTCTTTACCGGCCACATCTTTTAAAAACATCAACTGAGACAGCTTCGAGCTATTTGCTCAAGACCGATTTTATTACTCCTCAAAATATTGAGCTTGTTCGCCGCGGTTTGCGAGCCACCATTTTGTCTGGCTCCGCTCGTTCTCTTGGCTCTTTGCCCGTTAGTGCCGCCGGCAAAACCGGCACGGCTCAGGTCGGCGGCGACGCCCCAAACCACGCTTGGTTTACCGGTTTCGCGCCCTATGATGATCCTCAGATTGTTTTGACTGTCCTCGTCGAGAATGGCGGTGAAGGTAGTACGGTGGCCGTACCGGTTTTCCGCGAGGTTTTTGATTGGTATTTTAAAGAAGACTAATTACCCAGCCTTGACAAAAATATCGGTTTATAATATCATTTGAAATATGTATTTTTTTAAGTTAAAACTTTTTATTTTTTATGGCTATTAACAACCAAATCTATATTACCGCGGAGGGTCTGGCCAAACTAAAAAAAGAATTCGAAGACCTTGTTAATATAGAAAGAAAGAAAATTGCTGAGCGCATTCAAGAAGCCAAAGAACTCGGTGACTTGAGTGAAAACGCCGAGTATTCAGCTGCTAAAGAAGAGCAGTCTTTTTTAGAAATGCGCATTATGGAATTAGATAATATTATCAAAAACGCCGTCCTTATTAACCCGCACAATAACTCCAAAACCATCGTGGATGTTGGTTCTCTGGTCAGCTTTACTGACAAATCAGGCACTACCCGCGAATATCAGATTGTTGGTAGCCGAGAAGCCGACCCGGGCACCGGCAAAATATCGAACGAATCTCCACTGGGCCGGGCTTTTTTAGGCAAGAAAGTTGGCGAGGAGGTTTCTTTTCAAGCTCCCAAGGGCATGGTTAATTTTAAAATCATCAGTATTAAATAATTTTTTACCGCATCTCTCATTTATGCACAACTAAACATTCCATCCCCAGTCATTTATATGCTATAATATAAATGACTTTTGTTATCAATTAATTTTGGCACAATTTTTGTTGCCTAACAAAGGAGAATCATGGCTATGGATATTTCTACCGATCAAAAACCAGACTTGGGCCTAAACGTACCCGAGAGTTATAAGGAGGAGAAGGCCAAAAATAACTCTTGTACGTGTAATGGCAGTAAAGGAGCCAAAGCCTTTATTGCCCTGCTCGTTGTCATTATTTTGGTGTTGGTGGCCGGCTACTGTGTTGACCGCTACACCAATATCGATCTCTTTGGCCAAAATCGTTCCAGCGCCGTCGCTACGAATGTCACCTATAGCGCTGATAATTATTATGCGGTCTTCTTGAGTAATGGCCAAGTCTATTTTGGCAAAATTACCGCTTCCGGTGATAAATATACTACCATTGAGGATATTTATTATATCCAGGTTTCTCAGCCGCTCCAGCAGGTGACGCCCCCGGGTACTGAGCCACAGCAACAGCTCTCTCTCGTCAAGCTCGGGCAGGAAATACACGGCCCCAAAGATTTTATGCAGGTCAACAATGAACACATTATCTTTACTGAAGAGCTGAAAGCGGATGGCAAGGTAGTCGAGGCTATTACTGCCTATAAGGCTGGTAATCAACAATAATAGTTATTGTTTAATAAAAAGGCCGCTCTCAAAAGTGGCCTTTTTATATTTAGTGTTCTTGACAAAAAATAACAATAATGCTATTATGCTCTAAACACTTTTGTAATAATTTTTCTCATATTTCCTTCAACAGTGGCGAAAGTGAAGACACCCCTCCTTGTCAGATCAATTAGCCGCAAGTCCAGGGTAGCTGGGTTCTCCTAGTCTGTCCTGGCACTGTTGGGGGTAATATGGGCAAAAGAAAATCCGCCCCGAGAATATATCGGGACGGATTTTAAATATCTTGCTATTTAATAGCCTTACCTAACCATTCTTTAACATTGGTTCTCATTACCTTTTTAATCTGTTCATCATTAAAGCCAAACTGTTCAGACAGTGCCTCGGCAATTTTTATTAAATCTTCCGGTCCTTTTATATCAGTTGTCAAACCTAGTGGTAGTCCGCCAAAATCACTACCAATGGCTAAGCGATCTATTCGTCCAGTTTTCTGGGCTATTTCATTTATTCTCTCGGCTATATGTTGAGACCCAGCGAAGAATGGTTGCGACACTCCGAGACCTATTGTTCCTCCCATTTTTATAATCCTTTCCACCTCTTATTTTTTAAGCGCCCTCTCGCCAATTTTGCTGATCCAATCAGGGGAAATATCTTCTTCTGTTGCACCATGAGTATATGATAGACGATTACCCGCATTCAATTCCTCAGCCATCCCCATCACCTCTTGCCTGGTTTTGTATCCCGAGTGTGCCAAATCAATCACTAGATTTTTAGAGAAAAGGCATTTAATCATCTGTTTACCAAAAGGTGAGAGGCCATCTTTACTGGCGATGGCATTCATTGATTCATCACCACCATATTGCAAACCAAAGATCTTTATCCCGGCATCAGCCATTACTTTGACATCTTCAGTGGATTTTATTAAATGTGCCCCACCTTCCAGTGTCATCATGAGATTGCCTTGTTCTCGGAAATCACCAGCCTGTCTTACCAGTTGTATGCCAGGCATAGCTCCCAGCTGATGATATTTTTCCGTCATGGCGATTAAATCGCTGAAACGTTGATCATGCTTCGGGTCAACCTCTTTTTGATATAAATATTTATCAAAAACTGATGACACTATCACGTCGTAATATTTTTTGGTTAATTCAGCCATCAATTCGTTATATTCTTCCCATGTTAATTCCTCAGCTTTTTTGTTATATTTTTCCTCCACCTCTGATTTTTTAATTCCAAACTGTTCTATCCGGTCAGTTATACTATTATCGCCATAAATCCTTTGTCCGTCTGGACCAATTTTATATTCTTGGCTACCATCCCACTTTGGGCGGTACATATCAGTATGTAAAGTTGATGTTTTTTCGGACATATCGTTTAGTTTAGCTGATTAAATTTATTCTCAAAAATCTTTTTTAGCTCAACCTCTGTATATGGTAATGGTACTGCGTCTTCGACTCGGCCATATTTGCTCAATCCATAGCTATAGGCGAAGGCCAAATAGGGGATTAATAGATCCTTATATTGTATGCGCCCGATTTTTTCCAGCACTTTTCTATTAAAACCGCCATTATAAATTACGTCAAAAGCATAAAGTTCTTTCCAGCCACCATGGCCATCAGGCCCAAGAGTGATAGAAGCGACATTCATACTGTTTAGAATTATTTTTTCTGACAATTTGTATTCATCAGGAAAATCATTCCTTATTAATTCCCGAATCGCCTCGACCATTCTAGTGGTATATTCCAGAGAAAACCCAGTCAAGGTTTTCATCCCTAGATAGACTATTGCCAAAGCAAACTTTAATAGCATGCATGGTATCAATTTTCTCTGACTCAACAATTTTATAATAGTGTCTGGTTCAATGGCTATTTTGTTGTCGCCACCGATTAAAAATTCTCCTTCTGCCGTCAGTCTCACGCGCTTATTACCAACCAAAATAGTTGGCTACCTAATTCTTTTTCATCATTCCAGGCCCCTGGTATACCCTCAAATTTTTCTAGGGCCTTTGTTCGGAAGTTTTTGTCAAAAATCATCTGGTAAATAAAATTCCCCGGTTCTCTTTGGATTAAATTTATCAAATAATCAGTAAAAACCGTATCTTCAATTACTACCAAATTAGCAATCTTTCCCTGGTCTTCCGACGGAAATAACTTTTTCCATAAGTAAAAGTTTATTTTGGTCATTTGATCGCCCAAAGACCGACAACCCTTGAGGTCTATTTTTTTTAATTCACCAGTAGCGTCTTCTAAAAATTTTTGCTCCTCTTGGCTAAATAAATGCCATTGATGTTTTTCTTTTAGTCGCCCGGCAATATCAAAATCATATTTGGGCATACCCCACATCAATTTATGCTCATATTTCTTGGGAAACAAGTTTATTTTCTTATTGTGGAACATGATACCCCTTTTATGGAACGGATCATTAAATGGCACATTGGAAGTAGCAAAGGTTAGAATATCACCGAACTCTTTCCGGTTATATAATTTATAAAAATTAGTCAATGCGTGAATCGAGGTTAGTATTGGATGGTTCAGGATTCCATGATGATCCATACTCCCAGCCACTAGCCCCGTATTGTCATCTATTCGTAAATCAATCTGTGGCCTTTCCTGGTTGTTAAAAAGTGTGTTTATTTTTTCTCGGATTAATTTTTTTAAATATTTCTGCCGCTCAATATGAATAGCCGGAGCCTGATAGGTATTGATTCGCAGCGAATACTCATCCAATGTTTCCTCACTACGAAAAAACTGTGCCAAGGTCGGCATCAGTTCCACCACTAAATTTGCTATTTTATTCAATCCGGGATCTTCGTAAAAATTTTCCATATTTTTGGCGGCCCGTGAGGGAATTAAACCCCCGTTTCCCTAAAAACATTAGGGCGTCCTAAACACTAGACGAACAGGCCATATTTGATTATTTTATGATAAATATTGATAATTTGCAAATTATTTTACTTTATTTTTCTCACCACTCCCTTATCCGCATCGACTTCCACCAGGTCGCCGTCTTTCAGGACTTGGGTGGCGATTTTTGTGCCAATGATACAAGGTTTCCTCACCTCTCTGGCAATAATTGCTGCATGACAAGTCACCCCACCAGTATCAGTTACTATTGCTTTGGATTTTTTCAGCAGGGGCACAAAATCAGGAGTCGTTGTTCCGGCGACCAAAATGTTTCCTCTTTTAAAATTATCTGCTTTATGAGGATTAAGAATTACAGCCACCTTCCCCTTTATCTTTCCCGGGAAAGCAGTTTGGCCCCTTAATGTCCTTATTTTATAAGATGATTTATTGTTTCTTAGTGTATATTTTTTGAAAAAAACTAGTGCTTCTTTCCCTTGATATGACACAGAACCATGATTTTCTGTCCATAGCCAGACAAAACCACGTTTGCGCTCGGCAATTATTTTTTTGGCCTGGTCATTTTTAAATAAATCAGGCCGAAATTCATCAGCAATTAAAAATTCTAAATCTTCGCGCCTAATTTTGACTCTTTGCGCGATTTTTTCAATTGCACTAGCTTGCCAGTAAAAAATTTTTTGTTGTAGAGTTTTGCGCAAGTCCCTCAGGTGGGAAAAATAGTCAGCAGCTCCAAGCCAGAAAATGAGTTCGCGGGGTAATTTTTTAATATTAAAAAGTTCTGCGGACTTATTTTCCAATTCTCTTTCTTTCTTTTTATTAATATATTCCAGAATGAGATTATATTCATCTCTATGGGTCCAGAATTTGACGCCGCCATAGCCGCTATATAAAAAATAACCATCTTGATAACACCGTTTAAGATATTTTTTAGCTTGCTGGTTTTGTATAATTTTTTCGTATGGTCTGTTTATTAGTTTTTTTTCTTTTAACCATTTCGCAAAAAGAGAGATGTCCCTCTCATGTGTTGCCAAAGCAGAGGATTTTTTAGAATTAGCGGTTGCTAATTTTATTAAATCTTGTTCTAAAAATCTTATCTCATATTCACTAATTAGCTGGTTGATTTTTTCTTCAAAATGATTATCGGTCGTACCACCGGCTATCTGAAAAACTAAAGTAGCTTCAACTAAAAGATTGGAAGATTTTCTCAAGTTGGCGCAGTAGCTTGCCAAATTATTATTTTCTTTAACCTTATGATTTTTTAGCCACCGTTCCACCTTATTAATTTGCTTAATCGTTTCTATTTTGTGGCCATCAATAAACGCAATCTTCTTTTTCGCTAACTCTTTAAAAACCCAATCACCCAAACCAACCTCAAAAGGTGAATCAAAAAGCATTTTTTTATCTTTAAAATAAACCAGGACATATGGTTGTGATAATCCGTATTTTTTGACGCAGTCATCACCAGTCCAGCGGAAACTCCCTGACAGATAAAAAATTAGTCCTGGATAGTTGAAAAATAAAACCCGGTCTTTTTCCTTTTGAATAATTTTTTTTAATAAGTCCATTCTTTTTAGTTATCTTTAAGTCCGTTATCGGCCGACTGCCCGCCACATTTACTACAAAGTAGTAATTGGGCGGGACTGTGTAATATAAAATTTTCCTTTCTCCATCGCCCACTCAATATCGCAGGGGAAACCATAATGTTTCTCAATCTGTCCGCACAGTTTGGCGAGTTCCACAATTTTTTTGCCATTCAATTTTTGTTTCCCACCCTTATTCTTGGGTACTTTGGCGTGGATAGTCGCTTTGCCTTTTTTGGTGATCATCATGGTCTGCTCGGCGATATTGATATCCATTATTGACCAGTCGCGCTTGTCTATCACATAAGAATCTGGCGTGATCTGCCCGGAGACAATTGCCTCGCCTAGTCCCAATCCTGCTTCCAGTATCATTTGGTTTTTATCCTTAGTCACCGGGTGTACGGTAAAACAGATTCCCGACACTTCTGATTGCACCATTTTTTGGATCACCACGGCCACCGAGATATATCCCTTCTTATTCTCCCCCTTGGTAAGGGGGAGACTGGCTTTCCCCCTCGCCTTGCCAAGGAGAGGGGCAGGGGTGAGGTCTGGATATTTTTCGTGGCGATAAAAAATCGCCCTTGGAGTAAACAAAGACGACCAGCATTTTTTGACGTTATTCAATAATTCTTTTTGGTTAGTATTCAGATAAGTTTCTAATTCACCCGCCCAGGAAGCAGTTTTGGAATCTTCGGCCGTAGCCGAACTCCGAACTGCCACGTATTCGGCTTTGAGTTTTTTGAACTCACTCAAAATTTCTTTGCCCAGATCAGCGGGAAATTTTGTATCAGCAATCATATCTCGGATTTCATTGGAAGCGCGATCAACCGAGTTCGTATCTTTATAATTTACCTTATCCAATTCCGCCTGTATCTCTTGCTTCAGGTCTGTTTCTGATAAAAATTGGTCAAAGGCCGTAGCCAGGACCACAAAGCCCGGCGGTACTGCTAATTTGGCCTGAGTCATCTCGCCGAGGCTCGCTCCTTTGCCCCCGGCAATCCCCACATCACGTTTGGTAATTTCTTTAAAATTTTTGGTGAATTTCATATTATTGACAATCAATTATTAGTATGTTATGATGGTTATATCACGATGTGAGGACTACCAAAGGGTTTCGTCCCGAGGGAATGCCTCACTTTTTTATTGGAGCTTGTCTAGAACAGCATAAACATTTATGCTTAAAACATGACAAGCAAGTTAATACTAAATAGCAAATTAACCAATAGACAAACAAGTAAAATAGTAGAGTTGTTTGTCCTTGAAGTGCCAGCTATCAAAACAGC
>JAAZMX010000025.1 GCA_012798565.1 Candidatus Kuenenbacteria bacterium | reverse complement strand
TTCCGTGATTAAAGTTGATGAGGCGTTGGTATAGTTATTCCAATTGGACTCAAACCCACTCCAAGTCGTGGTGTTATTCCAGAAGTATTGTTCGCTCGTGGTGGACCAGTACCAGTTAAGGGAAGTGTAGTCAAATGACCCGGCTGGTAAAGAGAGGCTGTTGGTTACCACTAGATTATCAATCGTTGAAGAGGTGGCGTTCAAAACTGCTACTCGCGCGTCAGCAATCGTGGAGAGTCCGTTCAAAGTAGCCCCAGAGATAACAGGCGAAGTTCCAAAGACTAAAGAACCTGTACCAGTTTCATCACCAACAATGTCACTGATCTTCAAGGAAGTATCAATATCATTCAAAGTGATTAAGGTTGAAGAAGCATTAGTATATTTATTCCATTCACTTTGGAATCCACTCCAGGTGGAAGTATTGTTCCAGAAGTATTGTTCGCTCGTTGTCGACCAGTACCAATTAAGGGAAGTGTAATCAAATGAGCCAGCTGGTACAGAGATACTATTGCTCACTACTAGATTATCAATCAAAGAACTGGTGGCGTTCAGGACTGCTACCCGAGCATCAGCGATGGTCGTCAGACCATCCAGGTTGGCGCCACCGATCACGATCAAATCGCCACCCACATATTGACTGCCGGTGGTCGTCGCGTTGCCATCTACCCGAAAATCAGCCGCGATAGTGGATGACCCAGTGACAAAAATTCCGGCTGTGGTTGAAGTTGGCGACAAGGTATTATCAAAAATGTTTTCCCAGGCTCCGCTTGTACCGCTCGCCGGCCAAGCATTCTGACACTCCCCGCCAATACAGATTTCATTCACCGCCAAGGTTCCGGTGGTTGTTGCATTGCCAAAAATCAAA
The DNA here is from genome assembly GCA_012798565.1 of Candidatus Kuenenbacteria bacterium. Lineage (GTDB taxonomy): Bacteria > Patescibacteriota > Patescibacteriia > UBA2196 > GWA2-42-15 > JAAZMX01. The sequence continues at coordinate 14,454 of JAAZMX010000025.1, read as the reverse complement.
TTATCAACACTGCTACTGCTCGCGTTAATCATGTTAAACGTAGCTGGCCCGGCAAAATTTGTTTGACTGTTAAAACTAACCGCTCCGCCAAAAATAGCCGCGCCCGTCGCGTTAAATATCCCGCCAATGGTTGCGTTTCTACCTACGGTCAAATCCTCGCCAACTGTTGCCATTTTAACGACCAAAGTCTCTCCGCTCAAATTCATCGCGGAAAGACTGGTAGCGCTGTGCGGATCAATCGTTGGCTGGGCAATCACATTCGGATAAATATAGCTCCCGCCGCCTGAAGAGTTGCTGATAATATTTTGTCCGGCCGAACCGGGCGCCCCAGCCTCACCTTGTGGTCCGGGCGGTCCGGTTTCACCGCGCGGTCCTGGCGGTCCCTGATAAACAATCTCTCTGATCACCGTCTCCTTTTCTCTTGTTGTTTCTTTTTCATTTTTGGCAATTATTGTTTTAGTGCCATTGCCTATCAGCCATGGGTTATCTGCATTTATCTCAAAATTCAGATAACACTGCCCTCTCGTATTCTCTGCCAAATAAATCTCTTCCGATCTGATCGGCCAAATCACTTCTTCTATTTTCTTCCCCCAGGTGTTCACCAATTCTTTTCCTCTCTGCCACCATTCATCAACTTTGGCAATGGCTACTCTGGTGCGGTTGATTGTTGTTTCTCCAGCCACCAAACCCCTGTTCTGTTCTATCTCTCTGTTGTTCTTTCTTTGTCCCCACCACTCATCTGCCCCATCAGCCAACTCAGCCAAATTTTGATCCATCACCTGCCCAGTCATCGCCAAAACCCTGTCTTTTTTTTCTACCGTTTCCACACCGGCTTTTTGGAAATATTTTTCTGTTTTCTCTGGCCACTCCTTGTCGCCAACCATTGCCAGTTGTTTATCCAGCGCCCGGCCCATCTTACCAGTCGCCCTTGTTTGCGCTTCCTGCCAGTTATCATTTTTCTCTGACCAAGTCGCCAAAAATTTCTGACTATTTTCCTTGACCGCTACCGCTGTTTGCTCATAATTTTTACTTGCCCATTGATAATCCAGAATACTCGCTCCGCTGATAAATAAAAACAAAAACATCGCCAACCCGTAAGCCGCTGTTTTAAATTTATATTCTACCCCCGAAACTGACCAATATTTCACCGCTACCCTTGGCGCCTGCCAAAAATCGGCTATTGCCACGCGCAAATTAAATAATATCCCGCGTGCTCGATCTGATACTAAAAGTTTAAACCACTCATTCGCTCTCACTTTTGAAAACCCTGCTTCCTGCTCAACCAAATCCTTTACCTCCTCCAAAATCGCTCTGTTCAATCCCTGGCTCATCGGGTAATATAACTTTATTTCACTTTTCTTTTCCGCTGCCAGCTTCTTTCCCTCTGTCCTTGCCACCTTATCAACCACTTTCTGAATAATCAATTGCCGTTCCAAAATTTTTACTTCCCTGACGCTCTCGCGATATTTCTGCTCCTCGGCACTGAGCCACTTTTTAATTTTATTTTTTATGTTTTCAATTTTTGATTTCAAAAAATCTTTTCTTTCTCCGTTTTGACTTTTCTCCCTCTCCATCACCCTCAGCGTGCTATTGGCTATTGCCGCTTTCTCCAGTTGCGCGTTCTCTCCCTCCTGAGTCTTTTCTACCTTGCTTGTTACTGCCGTCTTTCTTGTTTTCTCCTGCTCCTTAGATTCCGCCGCGTGATCGCGAATATATTCTGCCAAAAATTCTTTGGTGCTGTACCAATTACGCCCAAATTTTTTGGCTTTCAATTCTCCCTTTCTGGCAAGCAGTGATAAATATTCTTGAGAATAACTACATTGGCTCTCCAGCTCTGACAACAAAAAATAGCCATGGGGAACAGCCCGGCTACCTTTATAACCACTAATGGTCTTAATATTATTATTAATATTATTATCTACCTTATAAGGCATCTTGTTTTTGTTTTTGTTTTTCACCCTTAGGGTGATCCGCCTTGTATTATCACGACTAACCCACTTCGTTAATTGGCGGATATTTTTTCCAAAGTTTATCCCGAGTCCCCGCCTTGAGTTTGCGGGGCGAGGGATCCGGTTTTGCCTTGACCTTACTTTTTATTGGCAGGCAATTTCAAAAAATTTGGAATCATTTTCGCTCGCGATTAGTTTTGACCGCGGACGAAAACTTTTTATTTTTTTCAAAGTTTATCCCGAGTCCCCGCCTTGAGTTTGCGGGGCGAGGGACCCCATCTGGCCTAGTCCAATCGTGGGTTTGTTCACTCGCTTGGACGAAGGGAATATTTTTTACTAACCTTCCAACTGGAACAAATTATATTTTTTCCTGTTAGGAATTATATTTTTTCCTGTTAGGAACAAATTTTATCTGATTGATTTTTTGTCATCTTTATGCTATACTGATGTCATAGCTTGATTTTAAGCTAACAAAAAACAACCCTGAAAACAAAAGCGATTCACCTATCGCTTTAAAAAAATATAAAAATCCATAGCCTTGAATTTATATATTTTATAACCCTTACCACGGGGTTGTTTTTTTATTTAGAAAAGTACCTAGCCTTATAATATCATTATAGCCACGAGCCTTATTTTTCTTCCTTTCTGGCATCCCAATCTGGCAACATTCCTCTACCTCTCCCCCCTCACCATTGCCCAATTTTACCCAACTTCTTGTCCAAACTCTCTCTCTAACAGTCTATCCGATATTCTTTTTCCCTTATTTTTGAGGTTTTTAACTTCTTTGCAACTATCCGATACTATCATTATAGCGCATTTTTTACCTTTTGTAAAGATATCGGATCGATATTTTTTAAAAAATTTCTGTCCAGACCTTTCCCAGCCTTTAGCTGGTTAGACTCTCCCCGATCTCTCTGGGTTAAACCGCCAAAATCTCCCTATACCAATTTCCATTTACTGCCTTGATAACCATCGCCCCCTTGTCGGGCGATCCAATATTATTTTCTGATAATTTCAGTCAGCTATCCGATACTCTCTTATTGCTGGATTTTCTCTATCCCCGCTATTGATTCAGCCCTCACTGCCCCGCTAGAATTATAATGAGAGCGAGGAGCTTCTTTTTATACCAACCCCCCATGATAAGGAATGCCACCCGCATCAATGTTGGCTCCAAGTTGCCAGCCTCGCGTCGACGCAAGTCGAGGCGGGTACTTGGAGCCCGATGTTCACTCCCCACTTATCAGTCTGCTGAAAAACCACCCCGCAAAAAAGTAAAAACGCGCCGTAGCGCGTTCCTACCCCCGCGTTGGTTCAATCGTCCCTGCCTCGCGTTGACACTCTCTTCACTTTGACTCTAGCCAAAGCGGACGAATCAAGGCGGGCTTCGATTAAACCCGAGATTGAAGCAACCTTAAAGGCGACCCTTGCCGGCGTCGCCTTTATAATCAATTTATGCTACCTGATCCTTTTTAGTTTTTCTATTTTCTTCCGAGTCTCTGTTCCAACTTGCCAATCGCGCTCGTCGTCTTGATCACCGTATCTGGGTTCAAAGAAATTGAATCAATTCCTTCTCTGACCAAAAATTCGGCGAAGTCTGGAAAGTCGCTTGGTCCTTGCCCGCAAATGCCAATTTTTCTTTTATTCTTTTTAGCTCCTTTGATTGCCATCATGATTAATCGTTTCACTGCTTCATTTTTTTCATCGCCAATAAATGCCAGCACGCCCGCGTCTCTGTCCAATCCCAGAGTCAGCTGGGTCAAATCATTGGAACCGATCGAAAACCCGTCAAAGTATTTTGAAAACTCATCAATCAAAATTACGTTGGAGGGAATCTCTGTCATCATGTATACCTGCAATGGTTTCAACTTTCGTTCCTTTGTTTTTCCTTTTTTTGTATCTTTAATTTTTACAATTGTCCTCTCTCCCCTCTTCAATTTACTCTTGGCCATTGTTTCCAAGACCCGCCGCGCTTCTTCCACTGTCCGGCAAAATGGTATCATCACGATCACATTATCCAATCCCATTTCCTCGCGCACTTTTTTCATTGCCACGCACTCGAGCCCAAATGCCTCCTCGTAATCGGCGGCATAATATCTGGAAGCGCCTCGCCAACCGATCATCGGATTCGATTCTACCGGCTCAAATTGTTTGCCTCCGATCAATTCGGCATACTCATTGGTTTTAAAATCAGACAACCGCACAATCACCTCCTTCGGATAAAAAGCTGCCGCAATCTGCCCTATCCCCTCAGCCAGCTTATCCACGAAAAACTGTTTTTTATTTTTATAATCGCTCGTCATCTTAATAATTACTTTTTTTGCTTTTTCGTCTTTAAGCTGTTTGAATTTGAGCAACGCGTTCGGGTGGATCTTGATGTAGGAATTAATGATAAACTCCTCCCTGGCCAACCCCACGCCGTCATTGGGTATGAAACTTTGCGCAAACGCATTTTCCGGAATACCGACATTCATCATTATTTTGGTCTTGGGCTTCTCAATATTTTTCAAATCAATCTTATGAATGGCGAATGGTAAAACCCCGCGATAAATAAAACCGTCCTGACCTTCAGCGCAAGATACCGTCACGCTCTCACCGGTTTTTATCTTCTTGGTTGCCAGGCCTGTGCCCACTACGCAGGGAATACCAAGCTCCCTGGAAACAATCGCCGCGTGACAGGTTCGTCCGCCTTGGTTGGTAATAATCGCCCCGGCAATCTTCATGATTGGCTCCCAATCCGGATCGGTTATATCCGTCACCAAAACCTCCCCCGGCTTAAATTCTTTCATATTCTTGGCATCTAAAATCACCCGCGCTTTGCCTGCTCCAATTTTGTTGCCCACGCTGATGCCTTTTACTACCAGTTTCTTTTCACTTTCTTTAGCTTTCAGCCTATATTCTTCCAGTACATTCTGTTTGGCGGTAAAATGCACCGTCTCTGGTCTGGCTTGGACAATAAACAATTCCCCGCTCAACCCGTCCTTGGCCCACTCGATGTCCATACTCTTTTTATAATGATCCTCGATCATCACCCCCCATCTGGCCAGTTGCAAAATATCTTTATCTGACAAGCACAGCCTGTTGCGATCTTTTTCATTCACCTTTTCTTGCTTGGTTGGTACGCTTTCCGAACCGCTATAAACAAGTTTCACTTCTTTCGTTCCCAGTTTTTTGGAAATAATCGCCGGAAATCCCTGTCTCAAAGTTGTTTGGAAAATCCGAAATTCATCCGGCGTCACCACTCCCTTCACTACGTATTCACCAAGACCATAACTGCCGTTGATCACTAGGACTTCTCGGAAACCAGACTCTGTGTCTGCCGTAAACATCACCCCCGAAACCCCTTTGTCCGAACGCACCATTTTTTGTATTCCTACCGACAAAGCAATCTTGAAATGATCAAAATGCTTGTCCACGCGATAAGAAATCGCTCGGTCGGTAAACAAAGAAGCAATACATTTTTTCACTGCTACCAAAACCGCCCTCTCTCCGCTGACGTTTAAATAGGTTTCTTGCTGCCCGGCAAACGAAGCATCCGGTAAATCTTCAGCCGTGGCCGAACTCCTCACTGCCACGCTCGCCTCCTTCTGTCCTGATAATTTCCAATAAGCTTTTATGATTTCCTTTTCCAAATCTTCCGGCAATTGAGCTGACAATATCAACTCCCTCACTGCCTTGCCACGCTCTCTCAAGTTCATCACGTCTTTTGTGTTTAAATCTCTCAATATTTTTCTAATATTTTCTTTGATGCCGGCCGCCTCCAAAAAATATCGGTAAGCGCTGGCTGTAATCGCGAAGCCATCAGGCACCCGAATGCCTTTTTTGTTTAAATTGGAAAACATTTCTCCGAGACTGGCGTTCTTGCCCCCGACCAAGGGCACGTCTTTGATACCTGTTTCGGCAAAGTGCAAAACAAACTTCTTATTTCGTGGCATAGACATAATTTTGCGAATTCAATTATTAATAAATTTATATGAAAAATCATTTTATAAAAATCCAGCCTCTCAACGCGATCTTACCGAGTCAGCATTATTAAATAAAATAAGGCCACATTATAAAAAGGTAGATTAAATTCAAACGAAGCGAGAGGCAACGAAAGGCAACTGTTTAAGTCCCGCCTTGAGTTCGGCAGGACGAGTTTTGCCTTTCGCTCGAGCACAGTGCGGAATTTACTGCCTTTTTATATAGTGGCGATTTTTGCGCCACTTTTTCTAAAAAAGTGGCAGAAAAAATATGCCAACCACAACAACAGTTATAATTTACTCCTCTCGGGTTAACTAAAAATTCAGTTCCTTCTTCTTTTATCTTATCATAAAAACACGGTTTTTAAAACCGTGTTTTTACTATTCACCCAGTATTCTATAAATTTATCTTCTTGGCGTAAGCTCCCAAAAAAGGAATTTCCCATTTTTTACCTTGCCAAGCATTCAATAATCCCAAAAGCGAAGCAGCGATAATTATGAGCCAGCCGATCGGCAAGATAATAAACCAACCGATCACCGGGATCATCCCCAAAAACATCACCGCAAAAGAGCCAATAAATAGCACCAAACCCTGTTTGGCGTGAAACTGGCAAAACTCACTATCCCTCTTACTCAAAAGGGGCCATAGGCACAGAGCCCAGAGATAAGCCAAAACACCCATCATTTTTTCCTCTTGGCTTACACCTTTCTTTTCTTCAGACATATGTTTATTAACTTAATAATAATGTATCTATTTCATTATAACACAAAAGGGGCGGTTCACAAACCGCCCCTTTAAATTCTCTTTACTTCCCACTCGTATACTTTTCCCCTTTGCCCTTTTCCTTTTTACATTCCCATCCCTCCGGCCATCTCGTGATTATGTCCCTCATCCTTCTTTTCCGGCAACTCTGCCACCACTGCCTCGGTGGTCAAAAGCAAAGAAGCGATTGAGGCTGCGTTCTGGAGAGCGCTTCTTGTCACTTTGGTCGGATCAATGATACCGGCCGCTACCAAATCCTCATATTTATTTGTTTTGGCGTTATAGCCAAAAGAGCCTTCGTGTTTTTTGATTTCTTCTGCCACGACTGCCCCGTCTTTGCCTGCGTTAAAAGCAATTTGTTTCGCCGGTTCTTCTAGGGCTCTTTTCAAAATATTCAAACCAATTTGCTCCTCTCCTTCAAAATTCAAATCCTTTATTTCCTGCATGGCGCGAATCAAAGCCACGCCGCCACCTACTACCACTCCTTCCTCAACCGCTGCTTTGGTCGCCGAGAGAGCATCCTCCATTCGATGTTTCTTTTCTTTCATCTCGGTTTCCGTGGCCGCTCCCACTTTTAGCACAGCCACCCCCCCGGACAATTTAGCCAAACGTTCTTGCAGTTTCTCCTTATCAAACGATGAATCTGACAATTCCATTTCTTTTTTAATCTTGGCAATCCTCTCCTCAATTTCTTTCTTGTCTCCTTTGCCTTCTACCACCGTGGTGTTATCTTTGGTCGCCACCACCTTTCTTGCTTCGCCCAAATCTGACAAATCCACGCTCTCCAGCTTCAACCCTACTTCTTCGCTAATTACTCTGGCTCCGGTCAAAACCGCGATGTCCTCGAGCATTTCTTTTTTGCGATCTCCATAGCCCGGTGCCTTTACTGCCAATACATTTAATATACCCCGTAGCTTATTGACTACAAATGTTGCCAAGGCCTCCCCCTCTACCTCATCAGCTATAATCACCAAATCCTTTCGACCCGATTGGGCCACTTTTTCCAAAGTTGGCAAAATTTCGTTTATCGCTGTGATTTTTCTGTCAGTCACTAATATATATGGATCCTGCCACACCGCTTCCATCCTGCTTGGGTCAGTCACCATATAGGCCGAAACGTAGCCTTTATCAAATTGTAGTCCTTCCACTATTTCCTTTTTCACGCCCAGCTCCTGGGATTCTTCCACTGTAATGACCCCGTCCTTGCCCACTTCTTTCATCACCTCGGCAATAATTTTACCAATCTCCGGATCATTGGCCGAAATAGAAGCCACCTGAGCAATATCTTCGTTGGATTTAACGGGCTTGGATATTTTCTCCTGCAAAATCCGCACAACCTCCTCTACGCCCTTTTCAATTCCTCTCTTTATTTCCGGCGCGCTGCCCCCGGCAGCCACGTTCTTGATTCCCTCAGCGATAATGCTTTGAGCCAAAAGTGTCGCTGTTGTTGTTCCATCGCCGGCCACGTCATTGGTCTTCGTAGCCACCTCTTTCAAAAGTTCCGCTCCCATATCCTCAAATTTATCTTCCAGCTCAATCGCCTTGGCCACAGTCACTCCGTCTTTGGTAATCGTCGGTGAGCCATAACTTTCACCCAAAACCACGTTCCGTCCCTTGGGTCCGAGCGTCACTTTTACCGCGTTAGCCAATTTATCGACGCCAGCTTTTAAACTCTGGCGCGCTTTCTCGTCAAATAAAATTTGTTTAGCCATATTATAAAAAATTAATTTATAACTTTGTATTAACCGACAAAGTATTAACCGACAAATATACAAACCAAAAAATAAAAATCGATTTATTTGTATATTTGTAAATATTTGTAATTTGTATTACTTAATTTACTTACTGTCTTCTACTCTATAACCGCAATAATTTCATTTTCTGATAACACCAAATATTCTTCTCCTTCCACCTTTATTTCATCCGGAGAATATTTTTTGAATAAAATTCTATCACCGACCTTGACCCCCATCGGCAGCCTGTTACCGCTATCTAATACCCGGCCTTCACCCACGGCCACCACCTCGGCCTGCTCTGGCTTTTCTTTGGCTGTATCCGGCAACACAATTCCGGATTTAGTCACTTTATCTTCGCTCAATGGTTTGGCGATTAAATGATCGCCCAAAGGTTTCAATTTCATATTTTCCTCTCTGTTTATCGGATCATCTCAATCCAATAAAATTAGTTAATTTGTTATTTAGCACTCTACGACCCAAAGTGCTAATTTATTTCTTCTATTATCTTAAAACAACAAAAAAACCCTGTCAAGGGGTTTGATACCACGCCAAAACACTCCTTGCCAATGTTCAAATCGAATATCTTTAAATCTTAATTCTTAATTCCCTTTCCTTGTACCCCAATCCCGCCGCCAGCCACCAAATATACATTCCGCTAGCTGTCGTCCACCAAAAATGATCAAATAACATCAAGCCGTAAATAATCATCAAAATTCCCAAATTCCACCAACCCTTTCTCTTGATCAGCAATTTAATAATATAACAATTTAGTAATATAACTAACAAAAAACCCACCGCCCCCAGCTCCGCCCAAATCATCAAATAAGTGTTGTGTACTGGCTGAATTTCCCAGGGGTCATCTATTTTATAATAATCCCTCATGGTAAATGCATAATTGCCCATCCCCACCCCCCACCAATTATTTTTTATTATTTCTATTGCTTGGCCATAACCGCTCAAGCGCTCTTCCTCTGATCTAATTTCCAATCTTTGTCTCTCTCCCACTCCCATTCGTGTCTCGACCAAGGGCGCGAAAAGCACTGTCAAAACCACCACAACCAATCCAATTGCCGATAAAATCTTTTTATCAAATTTCTCCCGCCGATATCTGCTAACGTAAAACCATGCCCACGCATATAATGTCAAAAATATCAACCAGCTCGCCCGGGAGAAACTAAAAAATATTCCCGCCGCTATTCCTATGCCCGTTAATATCACGAACCGTTTCTGCTGTCTTTCCTTCGCCTGAGTTAATAAATAGAACCAAGCCCCCAAAATCAATATCAAAAAACCTCCCAAAATATTTGGGTGCGGCCATGAACCATAGGCTCTTAAGTAGCGGTCGCCACCAATCTCTATAACTGAAGCGCCTAATTCACTTGCCTTTTGGCTAGCCATGCCCAGCCATTTATTTGACCAGATACTCTGGTTGGCAAACTGCCAAATCGCCAATAACCCCTGAATAAAACCAGTTACTGCCACCACCAAAGCTAGTTTTAATTTGGAAAATTCTATTTGCTGTACTGCCCCAAACAAGCCCGCCCCCAATAAAAACCGCCCCAGCCAGTAAAGACTGATTATTTTTTCATGGGCCCCAGATATCAACACTAATAAAATATAAAAACATAAAAATATAAAAATAAATCTTCTCCTAATTTCTAATTTCTGATTACTAATTTCTGATTTCTGATTTCTCGCTCCTCCCTTTTAACAATACGACAATATAGTAATATAGCCATGATAACTATGAGAATGATGTCAAACCCATACAAACTCAATCGTCCATATTCAAAAACCTGCCCGTCAATCTGGTAATCACGAAAAATCCATCTTGTCTGCCAAGGCAACAGAAAAATAAACACATAAAATAAATATTCCGGTATTTTTGTTATCGACAACCTTTTTAACATACTTCCATTATTAAATTTAGATCTTAAAATTTATTTGCCTGCCCGCCATGCTTTGCAAGGCGATGCGGGCGGGGAAATTGAAAATTGGGATTTGGAAATTTTCTGGTTGATCTCTTCCCGCTTATCATTACTGTGTAGTTTCAGCATCTTATTATTAATGATCACTTTTTTCCGGCCGTCATTCATTAATGCTTTTAATTCCCCTGCCATCTTTTGTCTTTGTATTCTTTCCAGTAATCTTTCTATTCTTTTGTCCGCCAATCCAGCCATCAACCGTTTCCACCATAAATATTTTGGTTTTATCAAAAACCTCTCCGCCGCCGATCCATATTGAAAATTTGGTAAATACCTTTTTATCCAGTCGTTCGCCGCCACAAATCTCTGCCACAAATTATCCTCACTATAAATCGGCAAATACTGTGACAATAAATAAATCAAATGTCTGTCCGGCTCGCCAATCTCTGTGCTTTTTAGATTTAAGTTATCTTCTGTCACGAAATAACTCAGACAAATTTTATTTTTTGTTTTCCCGGGACTTGGCCTCTGGCCCAAAATCTTCATCCAAAAAACTGACCAAAATCTCACGCTCCAAATTCTATCTACTTCACTGACTACAAAAAAATCAATGTCAGCCTCTTCGTCGGCATTCAAATATCCCAGATTACTGCACACGGCAATCATCTTCACTCCGAAAATCAATCCGAGTAGTCTGGCCACTCGCTGCGCCTTTTTTATTTTCTTCCAGCTGATCTTTCCTCTCTCTTCTCGCCACCCGACTATCTTTTCCCTCCCCGGCAAAAAATAAAATCCTTCTTTCTCTGCTATCCATCCCTCGCGCTGGCCACTCGTTAATTCTCTCTCCACTTCTCCTCTTGCCAAACTCCTGCCAGTCTCGCTCCATAACCACTGCCAAATTTCCTCTTTTTTTAGAGGATAATCAAATAAATCAAAATAACTTATGGTTAATGAAAGGCTCTTTTTTAGCTCCATATTCTTACCTTAATTCTAGCCTAAAGTCTTATAAATAACAACAAAAAAATAATTTAAATTTTGGACTTAGAGCTTATTTAAAAATTAGGATTTGTAATTTGGAAATTAAAAAAGAGCGCTCTTTTTGCGCTCCTTATCGCCCCGTCTAATTCTTTCCTGCCATTAAAACCTCTCTCAAAAACTGCCCCGTATAACTCTTCTTAATCTTTGCCACCTGCTCCGGTGTCCCTTCCGCCACAACTTCTCCGCCCTTGTCGCCGCCTTCCGGCCCCATGTCTATCGCCCAATCAGCGCATTTTATCATCTCCATATTATGCTCTACCACAATCACTGTATTGCCCTTGTCTACCAATTTATTCAAAATATTCAATAATTTACGTACATCCTCAAAATGTAATCCGATCGTCGGCTCATCCAAAATATAAAGTGTCTTGCCCGTATCGCGACGGGACAGCTCCGTCGCCAACTTCACCCTCTGCGCCTCGCCGCCGGAGAGTGTTGGCGCTGATTGCCCCAAATGTAAATAACCCAAACCCACCTCGCTCAAAATTTTCAGCTTAGCTTTAATCAAAGGTAATTCGTCAAAAAACTTCAGGGCGTCTTCTACTGTCATTTCCAAAACATCGGCAATATTTTTCCCATGCCAAAAAATCTCTAAGGCTTCGTTATTATAACGCCGTCCATGGCATTCTTCGCACTCTAGATACAGGTCCGGCAAAAAATTCATTTCTATCCTGGTTGTTCCATCGCCCTGGCACGCCTCGCATCTTCCACCTTTAACATTAAAAGAAAAATAACCTTGATCAAATTTTTTTATCCTCGCTTCTGGTTGTCTAGCATAAAGATCGCGGATGTTGGTGAATACTCCCGTATAAGTCGCCGCGTTAGACCGCGGAGTCCGGCCAATTGGCGACTGATCAATGGTCACCGCCTTATTGATATTATTCAATCCCTTGATCTCTCGGTATTTGCCTGGTTCGTCTTTTGTTTTATAAAAGTAATTCGCCAATGCCTTGGACAAGATATCTTCTACCAAGGTCGATTTGCCGGAACCGGATACTCCTGTAATACAGACCATTTTCCCCAGGGGTATTTTTACATCAATATTGTGCAGATTAAACTCACTGGCTCCCAAAATTTCTATTGCTTTACCATTGCCTACTCGTCTCCTTTGGGGCACTGGAATAAATTTTTTGCCGCTTAAATACTCACCTGTTAATGAATTTCTGTCTTTAGTGATCTCTTCCGGCCGCCCGAAAGCCACTACTTCCCCCCCATGTTTACCGGCGCCTGGACCCATATCTACCACCCAATCAGCCGCTCTGATCATCGTTTGATCATGCTCAACCACCACCACTGTATTTTCTAGATCTCGTAAATCTCGAAGTGTTTTTATTAATTTATGATTATCTCGCTCATGCAAACCGATCGAAGGCTCGTCCAAAACATACAAAATTCCGGTCAAACTGGAAGTGATCTGCGTGGCCAAACGAATCTTGGCCAACTCTCCGCCCGAAAGCGTCACTGCCGATCTGTCCAGAGTCAGATAATCAAGACCTATCTCTGACAAAGTTTGCAGTTGTTCCTCGATTTCCTTAATCAACGGCTCGGCAATTTTCTTTTCTCTGAGAGAAAATTTTATCTCCTTTAGAAACTTCGCTAACTTTTCCAAACTTAGTTGCGCCATCTCGCTGATGCTCTTCTCTCCTACTTTAATACTCAAAATTTCCGGCTTCAATCTTTTGCCATGGCACTCCGTGCATTCCTTGACTCGCATATACTTTTCTATCTCGCCGCGGATATAATCAGAATCTGTTTCTTTATATTTTCTTAATAATCCATTAGCTATGCCCTCATAACCTTCCTCGCTATCCTCGCCATAAAAAATAATTTTAAATTGCTCCTGGCTAAATCGGTTAAGCGGCATATCTGTGGTAAAACCATATTTCTTGGCTATGACCGCCAGCTTGGGCAATTGACTTTCTTGGCTATTGCCGCTCATCCGGCTCCAAGGGCGAATCGCGCCCTCAGCCAAAGACAAATTTTTATTCGGTGCTACCAATCCCGGATCAATTTCCAATTTTACGCCGAGCCCGCCGCAGGCCGTGCATGCCCCTAGAGGTGAATTAAAGGAAAAAATATTAGCCGCCAAAGCCGGAATCGTCACTTGACACTTGGGGCAAGTCAGACTATCGGAGTAAACGTGATCTTTCTCTTGATCGATCTGATAAATTATTATTTCACCATCACCGAGATCAAATGCTCTGTCAAGCACATTCATAAATTTATCTCGGCTCTCATTGCCCGCTCCTTGGGCATTCTCTCCCACCACCACCTCCACGCTATGGCGCTTATTTTTCTCATCCATGGCTACCAATGCTTCATCCAAAGAACAAAAATAGCCGTCCAATCTTACTTGCTTATATTTCTGTTCCTTCATTCTCTCCAAAACATTTCTCTGCCCGCCCTTTTTATTTTTTACTACTCTGGCCAAAACCAAAACCCCTTCGTCCTTGTGGCCTCGCCAGATCTGTTCCTTAATTTGCTCCTTGTTCTTCTGGCCGATTTCCTCTCCGCATTTAGGGCAATGCGGTCGGCCTACCCTGGCATAAAGTATCCGAAGATAATCATAAATCTCTGTTATTGTGCCCACCGTTGATCTCGGATTATTAGTCGCTGGTCTCTGGTCAATGGCGATCGCCGGCGATAATCCCTCTATCCTGTCCACGTCTGGCTTGTCTCGCAAACCCAAAAATTGTTTGGCATAAGAAGACAAACTTTCCACGTACAATCTTTGACCTTCTGCATACAGCGTGTCAAAAGCCAGACTGGATTTGCCTGAACCTGACAACCCGGTAATTACTGTTAATTTGTTTTTGGGAATATCAATATCAATATTTTTTAGATTGTGTACCCTGGCTCCTCGGATCTTTATTGCCTTTATCATAAAATTAAAAAGAATTAGTTTGCAGGCATTATACTCCACTTGTCAAGACAAGTCAATCCCCTGTACTAGACGGGTACATAGGTAACACATGGTGATATCTAAAGCTAAAGTTAATCGGTGGCAGATAATCTAAAGTTTGGTGTGGTCGTTCAAAATTGTAATGAATTAACCATTCTGTTAATTTTTGGTTAAATAGATTA
>JAAZMX010000024.1 GCA_012798565.1 Candidatus Kuenenbacteria bacterium | reverse complement strand
AGCTGTTTTGATAGCTGGCACTTCAAGGACAAACAACTCTACTATTTTACTTGTTTGTCTATTGGTTAATTTGCTATTTAGTATTAACTTGCTTGTCATGTTTTAAGCATAAATGTTTATGCTGTTCTAGACAAGCTCCTATAAATTTAACTTTTTATTTTTAAATAATTTTTGCCTTGGTTCTGTCTGTTTCCGCGTCTGTTCTGTATTTTATATTTCGTCGCTATTCCCTGTTTATTATAACACAATTCTAACCAAAATTCCAAAATGTTAATCCGGAATCTGCGTTTTGGCTAACTTAATCTTTTTTTCCTCCACCGCCGGTTCTGTTTTTCCTTTCATTATTCTTTCAAATTCTTCGCGCTCCAATACTTCTTTGACCAAAAGCTCTGCTGTCACCCGCTCGAGTGTTGCTCGGTTCTTGGTCAAAATATTAGTTGCGTTTTTATAAGCTTCATTAACATAATCGGCTATTTCTTCATCTATTTTCTCCGCCAGCTTTTCTGAATAGTCGCGCTGTTCGCTGATCTCCCGGCCCAAAAATATTAATTCTTCTCTTTCCCCAAAAGTTCTCGGCCCCAGTTTTTTACTCATTCCATATTGCATCACTAGATCTTTGGCTGTGTCAGTCGCTCTTTTTAAATCCGACGTCGCCCCCGTGGTTATTTCTCCAAAAACCAATTTCTCGGCCGCGTATCCGCCAAGCAAAACCGCCATGTCATCCAAAAATTCTGAATAAGTGTGCATGTGTTTATCTTCGGTCGGTAATTTTATAGTATAACCGCCGGCTTGGCCCCGCGAAATAATCGACACCTTGTGCACCGGATCGGCATTGGGCGACATATGCGCTACCACTGCGTGGCCTGCTTCATGATAAGCGGTGATTTTCTTTTCCTTTTCTGAAAGCATTCGAGACTTTCTGGCTGGACCGATCATTACTTTATCAATGCTCTCTAGCGCATCCGCCATCTCCACTTGTTTCTTGTTGTTCTTGGCTGCGAGTATTGCCGCCTCATTGAGCAAATTGGCTAGATCAGCCCCGGAAAATCCCGGCGTTCTGGCCGCCAATGTATTCAAATTGACGTCGCTGGCCAAAGGCTTGCCTTGAGCGTGGATTTTCAAAATGTCTTCTCGATCTTTCAAATCTGGCAAATCCACTGTCACTCGACGATCAAATCTTCCCGGTCGTAAAAGCGCCGGATCCAATACATCTGGCCGATTGGTTGCCGCCAAAACTATCACCCCTTCGTTCGGCTCAAAACCATCCATCTCTACCAAAATTTGATTCAAAGTTTGTTCTCTCTCATCATGCGATCCGCCAAGCCCTGTTCCCCTTCTCCGCCCCACGGCATCCAACTCATCGAGAAATATGATACATGGTGCGTTCTTTTTGGCTTTTTCAAAAAGTGATCTGACCCGCGAAGCGCCTACGCCCACGAACATCTCCACGAATTCCGAACCGGAAACATAAAAGAATGGCACCCCTGCTTCGCCCGCCACTGCTCTAGCCAAAAGGGTTTTGCCGCAACCCGGATGACCCACCAATAAGACTCCTTTGGGGATTCTCGCTCCGAGCTCAATAAATTTCTTTGGGTGCTCCAAAAATTGCACAATTTCCTCCAATTCCGCCTTGGCCTCTTTGGCTCCGGCCACTTGGTCAAATTTCACTTTTTGCTTTTTTTTATCCTCCGGTTTTTCTTCACGCGCGTCGCTCTGCCCAAAAGACATTGCTCTCTTATTCACCCCCTGCACCTGACGTGTTACAAAAAATATAAATGCCACAATCAAAATAAAAGGTAAAACAAAGGGTAACATTACCGACAGCCAATATTCCCAGCCGGTTTCTGTTTTGATTGTAATATTAGTATTGCGCAATTCCGCATCAGACAAACCATAATTCACCAGCGCTTCACTCAATGATTCTACTGATTCCTTATGAACGACGATTTCGCTCTTATCCATCAGTGCCACCCTCAGCTCGTTATTGCGGACCTCTATTTTTTCCACTTCTCCGGCCTTGATTTTCTCCGCCAATTGTCCCAAACCGATCTCCGTCTTCTGGTTGCCACTATTATCAAAAAGTGATAAAAAACCAGCGATAATAATCATCACTATAAAAAAAACCACAAAAGTCTTGGAAATATTTTTCATAAATATATCTAATTAATGATTAACTATATTATACCAGCATTTGCCCCTTTTTCAAATCCCCTAAACCAAATCATCAAATCTCTCCAAGTCATCGTTATTAAATAAAGTCACCTTATAAATAATGATAATTATTATGACCTATTAAATATTTATTCCCGAGTCAGCGCTAAATGCGAGTATTTGAGAGTGATAAATGGAAAATCAAGCACAGCGAGGCGTAGTAAATTCGTGGGAGCGGAAATCTTATGTGAGCCGGGACCCGCGAATTTACACGTAAGCGAAGCGTAGATTTTCTT
>JAAZMX010000023.1 GCA_012798565.1 Candidatus Kuenenbacteria bacterium | reverse complement strand
TTTTGCATGGTATTGATAATATCCCAGAAAGCTTCCGTGCCAAGAGCGCGGGATTTGAACATTTCCAAGAGGCGAAAAGCGCCTTCGCGGCAAGGCACACATTTGCCGCAGGATTCACGGGCAAAAAATGACAGCCAGGAGTTGAATAGTTTTCTTTCATCAGTGTCCAGACGGTGAATGATCAGTCCAGAATAATGATGAAGGGGTATATCCAACTGATTCTCCCGCAGGCAGTTCCCGGCCATGGCGCCGCCAAGCTGGATAAAAAACGGAAACCGGGGGTAGTGCCCACTTTTCAGGAGCGCTTGTTTGACAGTCAGGGTTTCGGGAAAGGAATAAATATTTCTAGGGATGTCGTCGCCGGAAATACAGAAAAAACGTTCACCGCGATATTTATTGTCATTAATCAAAGAAACATTATAAAAAGTTTCACAATTGTTGACCAAAGTGGGATGGCCATGAAAACCGACAGCGGTGATATAGGGCGGGCGCAGACGCGACTCCTCGCGCTTGCCTTCCATCAGGTTCAGGGCCGCTGTTTCTTCACCGCCGATATAGTCGGCATGCGGTTTGGCAAATAGTTCAATAGGAGAGCGGCCAATCAAAAGGTGGAGCTTATTTTTGTAGCGACGGTAATAGACAGGATTGAGATAAATAATCCCCTGCTTGGCGCCGACGGTTTTCATAGCCAAAAGAATACCGTCGATGACGCGCTCTGGATAGCGGTCTAAAATAAATTCATCTTTGAAAATACCGGGCTCGGATTCGGAGCAATTGGCGACGACATATTTTTCTTTGGCCTTGGCTGACAAAACCGCTTGCCATTTCTGGGCGACCGGAAAAGTGCCACAACCGCGACCCAAGAGTCCGGCGGTTTCTATTTTTTTTATTAACGGGTGGATTTTCATATGGCCGTTGGTTCAACCCTCCCCGCCCAGAGCGCATAGCGCGGGGCAGGCTGGGTTGAACCTAAAAGTTTGTTATCTTAATTTTCGTTGGTATTTTACTGGCGGATGACCAGCACCAATCTTCCGGATGGTGAACGTACCCTTTTTTGACTGGACTATAGTGGATATAATTAAATTTCTGTTCTAGAAATTCTTCGGAAGTAATTAACTCGGGAAAATTATTATTTTGCCAGAAGTGATAACCATTTTTTTCTTTAAATAAATTTATTACCTCCGGTTCGGCAGCTAGGATATTTTTCTGTAATTCATGCGATAAGTAGCTTTTAAGACTATTAACAACGGCGATCATATCCGGAGCTTGGCCAATAAAATGCAGGTGATTGAGCATGAAAACAAAAGCATATATTTTTAAGCCCCTGTGCTTTTGGCAATAAACAAAGCTGTCTTCCAAAATTTTAAAACGATTATGGCGATCAAAGATATAATAAAGATTTTTGACACTAAGAGTAATAAAATAGAGTTGATCTTTTTGCTCTTTTAAAATTCTGACCGAGGGCATACACTTTTGATATTTAACAAAAGTTTTTTGCTTTTAAAAATCCCTGGTTCAACCCAGAGGGTTGAACCAATACTAGTACTGCTAATTATAACACGAGAGAAAAAAACGGGGAAATAAAAATTTGACAAAGATAAAAAATACTAATACAATTGAGGGAAACAAAAAAACAGATTGTTAAATAAAAATTTAAAAAACATAAAAAAACCGTGGAGGTCAAAGATGAAACTGGGATTAAATAAATTGGATCCTAGCTTGCGTTGCTGGGTAGTTACAAACATGGAGTTCAATAAACATCACTGGGGTACCTTGGTTCCCTATGACACGATTCTTTATTTCATGGGAGAACGCTGGTCACTGATCAGGGTTATTTCAGACCTGTTCAGGGGGGTGCTCCATGAGGGGAAAACACCCGCATCTTTTATTGGGAAGCCCTACGGCCAAGAGGACTTATCCGCTCTAGGCCAATTTCTGTGGAGGCCGATTGAAGGCACAGAACTCTGCGCGGAAACTATTTTTCTGACACTCCAAACCGTGGCAAAGGTAATTGAGAAAAAGACAGGAGTGAGGCCTTATGAGTTGGTGCCAATAGAACAGCACCAGGTGCGCCAACGTAATGGCTATTTGGTACCTTATGCAAAAAAGTTTTTAATGGAGCTTGGCAAGCCAATTCACCGGAATGGTGGAGCGTGCGGCAATAATTGCGGACATTGTTATCTTGACAATCAGAGAAAAAGATTTCTGAATCAATTTCCTCATATCGACCAAGAAAAATTTCTTATGACCAAGGAACTTTGTCTCGAGGTTGTGAGGTGGGTAGCTGACTGGTCAGTGCCAGAATTTGTATTAAGCGGCGCGCCGTTTGCTGATTGGGAAACCACCCTGGCAATTGCTGAGTTACTGGCCCATGAGGGAGCCGAGACACACATCCACTGCGAGGTGAGTAACTTTTTACCCTGGCAGGCTGAAGAGTTGGCTAGGATAATGGCGGGCAATCTGCCGACTATAGAATTTAGTCTGGAAGGTTCAACTGCCGAAAATAATGGCACCTTGCGTCGCTCACTGGTGGATAACGACACGACTTTCTTCGACAGAATATTGGCTGCCATGAAGTGCTTTGCCGAGCTCGGTTTCCCAATTTCTGTGGGCACAACTCTGCACACAAAAAATTTGGACGACCTCTGGTCCATCTACCAATTGCTCCAAAAAACGTTGGGCGATGCCTTTGTAGAATGGAGCTTCTACCCGCCAGAGTGGGCTGGCCGGATGAGAGAAAACCCGGGACTCTTTCCTAGCCCAGAGCAAACTTTCGCGGCTTCCAAACAATTTATCAAAAAATGGCTGGAAAAAGGTGACCACAAAAGACCATTAGTGGCTACCCCGATGTTTGGCTATCTAAACCGCGAAGGCAAGCTGATTGACCCAAGGGAAATTTTTGCCAAGGGTCAACTTGACGATCTGACGGCTTATCCCAGAGACCGGCGCGATTTTAGATTAACTACCTATTGGGGTGTAAAAATAGATAGCATGAGCTACACCCCTGAACCACAACATTATTTGTGGTCATTGGACCATGGGTGGCCGGATGATCTCGGGGCCAGAATGATGGAAATTTGGCAAAGCCCTAGTTATCAAAGGTTCAAAAACATACCCGTCGCGTGGATGAGCCATTGCCCAGATTGTCCAGTTAGAGACTGGTGCAGGGGTGGATTTCAATGCAAAACCATGGGGGATGAACACTGGGACGGAGAAATGACTGAGTTATTAACACCGAACAGCTATGTCTGCGAGGTGGCCGGAGTTAATAATAATGGCCTGGTCGATGCTCATAACATTCAAGAAATTTTAGAATTATTTTAATAAAAAAAACAAAGGGGATGTATGGAGAACATCCCCTTTTTTACTTGGCAGCCTACCAGCTTGTTTTGCGGCCACAGGTGCTACCTTTTACCGGCTTCATTACTAGAGCCACCTCCTTTCACCCCCGGTATACCCCATTTGGGGTTTTAAATTTTGTTCTTAGACCAAACCACAGAAAATGATTTAATCTAAAAACAAAACATACTTTTTAATAGATAGCCAGCTAAAAAATAAAAATAAATATTATAAACTGGCTTTTATAATATCTATATATTTTAGCATACATTCATTTCCCAAAAGGGTCAAATCAATGGCTTAAAATATGCCAAAAATCTAAAATATAAAGAGAGCCCTGAAAAGGACTCTCCATAAATCGGCCTGTCACCAATTTCGTTCATGTTGACAGAACCCCGGCGTGACCTCTGTCACGATGATCACCTCCTTTTGCTTTTGTTTTTCGATCTGGACATCCTAATTGGACGACCAGATTTAAAAAACAAAATTTAAAATCCCCAGTTTTGGCCGGGGATTGGAACGTGATTATTCTCACAATTTATCCCCGCAAACCAAACTTAAAATCAAACTTCAAAAAAAAGTTCATACCCCAGTTGATTCTGTTGGATAAGTTGGTATTCATATACTGCTTTTTAATATACACAAATATAAAGAAAAATGCAAGAACATGTTATGGTTCAATACCTTTGCACCACCCTGTGCTATCCTGACGGTATATGCCATACACTATGAACCCCAATCTACCGCGTCTTCGGATGCAGACTGCCAACCTGGTCTTAAAACAAGGTTGGAGTATGAGACAAGCTGC
>JAAZMX010000022.1 GCA_012798565.1 Candidatus Kuenenbacteria bacterium | reverse complement strand
ATCCAATTCATCTTACAAACTGCCCGCCGGAATCTTGGCCAAATTCGCGTCAGTAATGCCCAAAGACAATTCCCTGAACAAATCCATCAAATTTTTCCAGGTTGCTTCATGCCGATAACCATCTTTATCCACATACCAAATCCGGCCATGGTCTTCCACCGCCAAAAGTAATTTTCCTTTCATTTTGTTGCGCAGATTGGCATCGCCAACGGTCTGGCTTCCGCTCACTGGTATTCGAGCCAGATTGGCATTGTTAATGCCCCAAGATAATTTCTGAAATACATACAAAGCATTGGCGAATGTCACTTGATAGCGCTTATATTCTTTGGTATCCACGTACCAAATCTCACCGCCTCTTTCTACTCGAAGCAATAGTCTGCCTGCCAATCTTTTGGCCAATTTCATATCAGGCGCTATGCCCTTGCCCAGATTATCCTGCGGCGCAGAAACGGCCGGTGAGTCTTTCTTTTCATCGGGTGTCGCAACTAGAGTTGGAGTTTCCACTACCGTGCCAACAGCCACAGTCTTAAAACTTTGGCCAGCGCTCACGCCCTCATTGCCGCTCGCGTCTTGCGTCTTGATTTGATAATAATAAGTCGTCAAAGGCATCAAATTGCTCAGGGTCAAAGAATGATCTGTTTTGTGAACTGCAATCTTTTCTTCAAAACCATAAGCAGTGCTCGTCCCATAAACTACCCAAGAAATTGACGGCTCATTGGTCTGCCAATCAATCTTGGCTTCAGTGTCTTTTGCCAAAACCAAAATATCATTCGCGCTCGGCGCTGTCTTATCGGTATCCATCTTGTCTTCCGCCTTTGGCTCAGCGACTGAACCCAAGGTCGGCGCGCTAGTACCGCTAATATCCGCCGCGCAATTATCGCCATCAGCAAAAGTAATGGTCAAAGTCTGATCAGCCATCGCGGTGTACATCAAATATGACCGTCCGGTTTCACAATGCGTACCCGTCAAGCTATTGATAAAAGTTTTACGGTCAGGAGAAACCAAATGTATCTTTGAGCCTGCTGGCATTGCCACGGTCAAACCAGTGCTCGTCACCTCTATACTTTCCACCTTTGTCTCCCCGCCCATCGTCAAGTATATGCCCGCTGTCCCGCCGGTTGTTGGCGCTACCCCGGAGATATAAAGCACTGCTTCATTTTCCAGAACCGCGTCATCAAAAGCCGCTTTCGTTGTTGGAACTTGAGCGCACAAACCCGCAATGATTGCCAACAAAACCAAAAACTTTATTTTGTTTCCCATACTTTTATAAACTTAAAATAATTTACTATTGCTTTTTTATTTTAACATATCTGCGAATCACCGACAAATCATATCCCCTTGTCCACCGCCACCCCAGATGTCATCTGGCTCTCTTCCGCCTTATTGTAATCGCTCATATTTACCAAGGGACTGCCAAAAGTGTAACTGAACATAAATGCTTCATTGATATCATCAATCTGCTTATTCCAATTCTCGCCATACAACTCTTTGGCCATGGCCTCACCGGACAGCTTGCGCAACACGCCGCCCCTTTGCACCGCGTACACATCGGGACTAATCGTGAATTTCACCATCCTAGCTCCCGGCCGATAGGTCACCAGTCCGCCCCAGCCAAATTTGGCTAAATCTTCGGAACTGATTATTTTTACAGAGCTAAAATCATTATACCAAGTCATATAAGTCTTCTCATTGGGGAAAACATACAATTTGCTATTGGCGCCTACGTAATAAACCGTAGTGCCGCCGGCCACTTTGACCAAACTACCCGGATTAACTCCCGCCACTTTGACAGCATTCATCATCTTCATCGCTATCTCCGCCTGTCCGGCTTGCGCTCCCTCAAATTTCAAACTCAAATCATGCCAGCCATCGCCATCGGTGTCAATTGTTTTTTCTTTATCTAAATTTAAAACCACTTCTTTGTCGGGCGTTGATAATTGAATCTTGACCTCCCCGCTGCCCAAACTCAAAATCTCCACTGTCTCCACGATGTTACCAAAAACAAAATGTGTCTTACTACCCGCCGCCAATTGCTTGCTCAAACCGCTCTTGGTTATTTGATCCAAGTCAGTAATATCAATCTGCTCCGGCTCTGCTTTTGGTTCTTCCGGCTCTTGTTCCACCGTCACTATCGGACAATTGTCGCTATCGCCCAAAGTAATCGTAAAATTGGCATATGTCTCAGGTGTGCTATATTCAAAAGTAGAATAATCTTGATAGCATATCGTCTCGGCAGTCGCGCTATCAGTGCGAAACATTTTTTTGTCATTGGACTTCAGGCTGATCTTGGATCCCGGATACATCTCCACCGACAGTTTGTTGCCATCCAAGGTATATTTGTGTAAAAAAGTATCCGCTCCGATATTCACGCTAATCCCTTTGGCACTCCCCTCAAAAGCCGCCACACCGGGGAAATACAAGGTTGTCCCTGTGCCCCAAGTAATCGTATTATAATTGGCCAATAATTGCCCGGCTGGCCAGATCAAGGCCACAAGCAAAAGCAAAAACCAAAAAATATTTTTCTTCATAACCTTAAAATTAATTGCTAATTTTTAAATCATTTATTTTTACGGTTCGCGGCTCGCCAATTCGTCGCGATAGTCGCTTACGGTTTTTTGAACGTCTGAAGGCCAATTAGGATGCTCGGCCAAAACGCCTTCCAGATATTCTACCGCCCTGGCGTATTCTTTCTTTTGTTCATAAATTGAGGCCAAAGAAACGTAACTGCGCCAACTGTCCGGATCCCTCGGGATCGCTCGCTCGCGCAAAATTTCTTCCGACTTGTCCAGTTCCCCCACCTGAAAATAATATTGGCCCACCTTGCGGTATTGTTCCGCGCTCAAATTGGCAAATTTATTTATATATTCTTGCGCGGTCTGATCCAGTTTCTCTTGATTTTTCACCCGCGCATAAAGCAACATCAAATTTTCGTAAACGGAATCAACTTCATTGCAAGCCGCATAGGCCTTCTCCAGCCACTCAATCGTCCCTTCATTGTCGCCTTGGAGCGCCTTGGCCTGCGCCAGCATAAAATACATCTCTACTCTTTTGACCGAGTCGCCCAAATTATTTTGTAACAAACTCGTTACCTCTCCTGTATAAAAACTATTGAGCGGCGCGTAAGTCAAATAGGTCTGAGCCAAAACCATGCGTACCTGCAACTCGTGAGGCTCTTTTTGGAGCAAAGCCAATGAATCTTTCTCCGCTTGTTCAAAAATTGTCTTTTTGGCTTTTAAATCAAATTTTTCATCCCGAATCGCTTCCAGCGCATAGCGATTTTCCTGCAAAACAATTTCCCTTTCGCCCATGGTAGCCTCGGCCAAAGCTTGCTGATAATAGTTCAGTGATTTTTGGTAATCATCAACTGAATATTGATAGGCCTTGGCCATCAAGAGATTGGCTCTTGCTGGCTTTACTACACCCCCGTAAAGACCAAATATCGTCACAATTATTGCCCCGGCCAGAAGAGGATAATAGCTCCAGTCGGGTACCGAAAACTTCAGCCGATCGTCCTTGTCTCGTCCGCCAACCGAACTGACAAAACCGAAAAAGACCAAGGCCGGCAACCAAGTATTGATAGTATCAAAGACAAACAACAAAGTCGTCAGATAAGCGACCAGAGATCCTGCCATCACCGCCGCCTTTATCCTCTGCTCTTTGCGGATCAAATAAATATTATAAAAAGCCGCCGCACATATCGCCAAGTAGCTGATCAGTCCCACTAGCCCTATCGTATTGGCATAATCAAAAATAAAATTGTGCGCCCGATCAAACCACTGTTCTCCTACTTTGGGATTATAATATTTGTTCAAACCGTAAGCGAAATTATTCGGTCCATAACCTAAAATCGGTCTTTCTTTAAATGATTGCCAGGAACTTTGCCAGACCAAAAGCCGGCTGTTGGTGGTCGCGTCTTGTCTGGAAATATGCGTCAAACGATTCAAAAAATTTATTTTTTTTACCACCCCAGCGTCTCGATAAACCCAGGACGCTCCGCCGAGAATTACAACCGCCATCGCCAAAGAGCCAATGATGATCTTGTATTTTTTGGCAGATCCTCTCCAAGTCAAAACCACGGCTGTCAAAACGCCCAGCGCCAAACCCACAATCGGCGCCCGGCTGGCCGCGCCCAATAAAACCAGCATGTTAAACACCAGGGAAAAAATATAAAAATACCGCCAGCCCTTTGACTCGTCATTCAGCCAGGCCAAAATTCCAAAAACCAAATTCCAGAGCATATACAAACCCAGAAAAGCGCTGTTGCCGATCCGCGACCACTCATTGTCATGAATCAACCAGCCATGCCCAAAGAAGCCAACCAAAGACAGGGCCGCAGCCGTCAGCAAAGAGACCCGGAAAAGCCACAGCCAATCTTTCATCCTTCGAAACACGTTGATCAACAAAACAAAATAAACAATCAACAGCCACCAATGGAAAAGCCCGTCCATTCTTTCAAAATTGCCCCGCCAGCTATTGGCAAAATTTACGCCCGCTATTGAAGCGATCGTTGCCGAGAGTCCGAACAAAATAAACCCGTAAAGCACGTAATTTTTCTTGCCCGCCAACCGGCCGCTCTCCAATATATACCAAATCAATGTTACGAGCAGAATCAAAATCAATCCCCGAAAATAAATATTTTTCAGCTGGACAAAAGGAAAAATAAATTTTGAGCTCATCAAAATCGGCGCGACTAGTATCGCCCCCGCCCCCCACTGGTTGATTTTTAATAAAATCTTCTCCAAACTCATAATGACAATTCCTAAATTATAATTTCTAATTCCTAATAAAATTTAAAAATCCCAATATCTCAATTGCCGCTTCTCTCAATTCAATTTTTTTGAATTTTTCACAATAGTAATAAAAATCAAATTCGGCTCATTTACTTCGCGCTTCAATCGCCATTTCCAGTACGGCTTTAGCCGCCATCCGAAGCCAATGCTTTGTTTCTCTTGATTCTTTTTTACAAATACCGATTTTGTGCTCAAAATTCTTCTTGGTTTCGGCGCAATCAGCTTCACAATAATTTGAACCAACACTGGTGCCAGGCCTTATTAACTGGTCAATTAAAGGAATAGTAACAATATTTTTAGGTACTTTTTGAACAAACTCAATAATGTCTTCGCCAAATTTAGCCGTTCTCTCTTCTAAATCATAAATTCTTTCTTTTTGAACATTCGACATTTTATTAGAAATTATTATTTAGACCTTAGAACTTCTATTTGGTCTCAATCATCTTTTCCAATCTCTCAATTTCCTGTTCCTCCGCACTGCCGGTTATCTTCTGATATTCTCGCAAAGCCGCCGCCGCTTTGGCAAAATCTTTGGCGTAATTTTCCGCGAAAAAAGCATAATTTTTGTAAAGTTCCTTTTTGTCATCGGCATTCTTTATTCCCCACTCGTAAACCAAGCTGGCCTTGTTTATTTTATTCGCTTCATCTAGATTGGCATAATTATAATACAAGTCCGCCAACTTAGCATAAACTCGATAGTCAGCCGGATATTTTTTAATCACTGCCAAATATTGTTTGCCCGCCTGCTGATACTGATGCATTGTCGCGTACAAATCAGCCAAATTCAAATTGGCCTTATAGTCATCCGGAAAAGCTTGGAGCATTTTCTGATACGCTTCTTCGGCCTTGCCAAAATCGCCCAAAATATTATAATTGCTGGCCACGGTCAGATAATCTTCATTTAAATCTCTAAAATCAGGACTGGACGGCTGGTTGGTTTCTATGGCCGCCAGTGAACGGTTGATGATTTCCGTGTATTTTTCCACCACGTTTCTTGGCGGAATTGTTTCCTGCTGGACCCTTTTTTCTCCATTCGTAAAATCATTATTAATATCCTACTCGCTGATCACCACCGCCTCTTGTTGGGCGCTTGGTTCAATATTGCTCTTTTTACTATTCCAATAAAGACCAGCCCCGACCACCATAGCCACCGCCAAAATCAATACCAATCCTTTCCAACCGCGCTTCTTGTGGCTTTCTGAAATTGTATTTTTATTTGGGTTTGGAGCTGTTGCTTGCCCTGTTTTTTCCTCTGGCATAAACAAAAAAGTTAATGATAATTAAAGTCAATATACCAAAAAAACCCTTCTTTAGCAAACGCCATTATCGTCATTTCCCTCTCGCGATCCATCCGTGTCATTGCGGACAGGTAATTGCTTTGCAATTTGTATTACCCAAACTCAAACCCCGCTCCGACAATTTGTCGAAACGGGGTTTTGCATCTTACGAGCTAGTCCTTCACTCGCCTTGTATCCACTTACCTGTCAAATAATATTGCTATTATTTGGACAGGGTTTGCGAATCGGTTGGCAAATTCTTGACGTAGTTGCAGTCAGCATAATCGGCCGAGCCGGAAGTATGAGCTGTAACCGAGCCATCAGACCAGAGCAAGCCGCCTGTCTCATATAGTTTCATGAGATCATAGGTAGTGCTGGTGCCTGCATAAGTGGAGCTAGCCGAACCAGGAATACGGACCGAGATAGACTCGTTGGCCGCTGTGCCGGTGATGTCGCCCTTCAAGACATAAGTCTTGGTGGTGCCGGCGCCGACTACCTCTTCACTGGTCAATACCACTTCAATCGCACCCGCGTTGGTGCTCACCGCACTATTCAAAGCGGTTGACTCATCAGTGGTTCTATAAAGCTTGATAGTACCAGCGGTAACATTGACGTTCGTGGTGGTGGTATAAGTGAAGTTGACTTCCTTGAAATACACATCGCCAGCCGCGTCAGCCGCTACGCTGAACTTGCTGATTGTTTGAGTGCCATTGGCTAGAACAGTGGTCGGTAAAGAAACCAACGTTACGGTCGGTCTGGTCTTTCTGACCACCATGGCATTGCCGTTTACATCAGTATCCGGATTAGTATCCGCAGTATTGGAAGCTTCGCCCAAGGCGGAGAAATTGTTATCTTTGTCAAAATCCAATCTTGGCATATCACCGGAATCAGCGCCGGAAGCGACAGTCGGGACATCGGCATACACCGATAACACGGCTGTTGAATCCTTGGCTACATACATATTCAAGCCGGTGAAATCAACTCTATGATCAGCATTGAGATATCCCTCTTTCTCTACGGTGGTGCCATTCTTGTCTTTGTAAGACAAAATGACTCTACCAATAGCATCATCGGCATCTCCGGCCGCTGTCTTATAGTAGTTGTCAATTCTCACCTTGGTAATAGTATAGGCATCATTGGTGGCCGCGAATTTCACGGCGTTCATGAGTACCTTACTGCTCCCGGCAATCACGATATTGGCTTCTGGTTTACTGCCATCAGCCGAGCTGACGATAGCACCGTCGGTCAAAGTCATGGTTTGCATTTCCACATTAGCTGTGGATTCAGCCGCTGTACCAGTCACCTTAGATGTACCAGAAGCGTCAACCCTTGTCATAAATGAAGCAACTTGGGCGCTGGTCAAAACATCCGCATAGACATCAATCACCTTGGTCTCATTGGCGGCCAGACTCAAAGATACGGAGAACACGTTATCTGTCGTATTGCTTGAAGTCAGAGTCGCTTTGGTGGTCCCGAGCTGCGTGGAGCCATCCATCAACTTCATATTTTGCAATGTGCCGGAAGTCGCGTAATCAACATTGATCGTATCAACATCAACACCTTCATAAGCGCCGGCCTGAATCACAAAAGAAGCGATTTTAGCGGCAGTGGCTGGCTTGACAATATTCTGACTGCCATAAGCGCTGTATTTCACAACGTTCAAAGCAGAAGAAGAAACAGTCAAAGCTGTGCCATCAGCCACAGTTGTGCTGATAGAAGTCAAAGAGGCCGTACCTTGAGCATTAGCAGAACCGGCAGACAAACTCGCTTGAACAGTGCCAGCCGTAATGCTTGTGGAGGTCACTGTCTTGATATCAGCATAGATATCAACCAGAGATGGAGTTCCTGCCTTGACGATAAAGCTGGAGCCAAAAGTAAAGCTAACATCAGCGGCTTCATTCAGATCCTTGGTAGAACCGACCTGTACGCCATCCAAATAAACCTTACCATTGTCCAAGCCGCCTTCAATACCGGAAGCGGTGCTGCCCTTTACGAGCAAGCTGGAAACCTTCACATCTTCACCAGTTGCCTCAAATCTAAACGTGGCCAATTTCACATTGGTCGCGCCAGCTGGCACATTTTCAGTCGGAGAAGTGGTGTCCTTAGTAACAGTCAAGCTGCCAGCGTTGATCGTGTAAACGTTTTCAGGGCTAGCTGCAGCTGATTTCTTGGCTGTCCAAGTTTCCGCCGCTGAGCCGAATGGAGTCACATAGACATTATAGTTTCTATCCTTGACTACCAAATCGGAAGCGTATTCTACGCTGAAACGGAATGTGCGGGTAGATCCCTTGACCACGTCGGCTCTGACCGATAAAGTCTTGGATTGACCCTTATCAATCCGATAAGGATTGCCAGTCATATCAAAAACCAATTCTCTATTGCTGTCAATTACGCCAGTCGCCACGGTTGCTCCGCCCACGGTCAATTTGAGATTTTGCAAGTCATCGGCATTCACACTGCCCAAGAGTGTCAACTTCATATATTCCACTTGCATATCTTGATCATTGGCTTGAATGCCGAGCTTATAAGCTTCAAAATCTTTTTCACCCGGGTTCACAGTCGCAGGCGAGGTCGGAACATTGCCATGAGTATAGGTCACATAGCCGAGATCAGTCACACTGGCGGTGGTCATCACATTGCCGGCAATCGGCAAAGTACCACTCACAGTCGCGCTGTTCTTGGTGGTGACAGTCTCCAGTTGGAAACCAACTGTCTTACCAGCTGAAACTTTTTCTTTCAAATCAGCTCTCAAGGTCACGGCCTTGGTGGTGCCGGCCGCTACAGTGAATAAACCACTGCCGCTGGAGAAAGTCGCGTAACCGGAAGACAAGGTACCGCCCTCATACAATTTTGTGTTGCCCTCATAGAGATACAAGGTCTCAAAATCAGCATCGGCGGAAATACCGGTTCTCTTGTATTTCAAAGCGGTTACCGTTACGTCGCCATCAGCTGGAGCAGTGAAATTCACAGTCACGAAAGGAATCACTGATTGAGCGCCTTCATCTGTATCGGAAATAATAGTCGTTGCTGGAGCGGTGCTCGCGGCCAAAGCCACGGTCACACTGCTACCAGTCGCGGTATTAGCGCTGGCTGAACCAGCCACATTGGCAATAGCATCTTCCTTGGCTGTCACGGAAGTCCCATCAGTATAGCCAGAAAGACTGGAAGCGGTCAAAACATTCGCCCAATTCAAACCATTGGCTTCAAAGGCTGTGCCAGTCGCGATTGGTCTCTTGGTTGTGCCATCAATATAATAAGTGGTGGCTGAACCGCTGGCTTTTACCAATGTACCAGATGGATACATACCCTCAGTTAAAGCTGAACCGACAGTATAATTAACAAAAAAACCAGTTGGAACATCATCAATCATTTTGTTCCAGTTGTCGCCATACAATGCCTTGGCGTTGGCTTCACTCACGATGGAGCGGAGTACTCCGCCTGGTTCCACAGCATACACTGTGGCCACGTCAGTGATCTTGACTAGTCTGGTACCGGGACGATAGGTCACGTTTCCGCTGATGGTATAAGTCGCCAATTCAGTGGAAGAAATAGTCACCACGTTGGTGAAATCCGGATACCAGGTCTTATATGTTTTCTCATTTGGGAAAACATAGGCCTTACCGCCATTGACATAGAACACAGTGGCGCTGCCGGCTACCTTCACGCAGGAACCGTCAGCTACCGCTTCGGCTGTGCCAGTAAAAGCAGTAACGCCCATTGTTAGGACCATGGCAAATACCATTAATCCTACAAAACCTTTTTTAAACATAATAAATATATATATTTATTTAAAACCAATTTGGCCGCCGCCAGCTCTTCAGAAATCTGACTTTGGTTGATTGATTTTAAAATTAATTTATTCCTATCTTGCCCAACGTTTAAAACGTCAGTTCGACCTTTAAATAGAAATAGGAATCTTGCTAATCACACTCCCGGCTTTCAACCCAGAAGTGTGGAAACCCCATTACTGGGATTTTTAAAAAAATGATTACCTTCCTCTCCCCTCTCCTGTCTAGGAGAGGGCTGGGGGTGAGGTTTCCCTCTCTTTACCAAGGAGAGGGGTCGGGTGTGAGGTTATCTCTTCTTCCCTACCGCCACGAAATACAAATATTCTCTTCCCGGTATCATCTCTTCCACCTGAAATTCCTCGGCCAACCCGTCAATCTGACTGCCGATTGACTCTCTGGTTTTGTTTGTAAACCATCTTTTTAAAAATTCCAGCCACTTTATTTTTGTGTATAAAAAGTACGCTTTGCGAAGAAACTTTTGTTTTAAATTTAACTGGCCCAAAGGTCGTTGGCCGTATATTTTTATTTCTTTAAAATTATTTTTCAAAATCATCTCCAATTCTTCCTGAGTGAATTCCCTGACGTGAAACGGATTTTTTATGCCCAGCTTTTTCGTCGCTCTTCTATTTGGTGTGGATAAAATCAATTGACCCTCATTTTTCAAAACTCGGGCTATTTCCGCCACGAATCTTTCCGCCTCTTGGATATGTTCAATCGTCTCCAAACTTACCACTGCGTCAAATGTTTTCTCCGGAGCCACTATTTTCAATCCATCCATCACCCCAAAACTCACATTGCTCTGCTGATATTTTTCTCTAGCCAATTCAATTGTTTGTTCGTCAATATCCCCGCCCGAAACTGACTTTGCTCCGCCGTCTGCCAACATCTTGCTGCCATATCCCGTACCGCAGGCGATATCCAAAACATCTTTATCTTTTATCCAAGGCAAAACAAAATTGTATCTGGCTAGGTGCTCTTCCTTATCTTTGCTTTCCGCTCCGCCGACCTCCATCGCCATCCTCTCGCCGCTATACTTCATAAAATTATTTTACTATATCCACTTGAAATTCAACCGGCTCTTCTATCTCAGGTTCCTCGGCCGCTACCTCTCCCTTCTGGCTAGAACTATTTTCTGTGCTGGTGCTGTTTTCTATCGTCGTGCTGGCACTGCTCCCGTTGTCCGTCTTGGGTGTCAAAATCTCCGGTGTTCTGGTCGCCTCTCCCTTTACGTCGCCATCATTCTTTACTTCATAAATAGAACCATAGATCATTTCCAAAATCTTGTCCGAATCCTTGGTCAAGGTCAAAACCAATGAATACTCATTTTTATCCAGAGCCTCGTTTGCTTTTTTGATGGTTTCTTTGGCCTCATCGAGTTTGACTGCCAACTCACTTCCGGTCTTGTCCTCTGACGCCCCTACTACTCCGGCCACCTGGTCAGCCTTGTTTTTTACCTCGTTCAAATGATCTTCCAGCCGTGAAGCTAGGTTGTTCTCTTCTGCCGGCAACTCGCCCTTGCCATGCTTCTCTACCAAAACCGCCAAAACTTCCGTATTGATTATCTCTACCTTTTCCAAAACCTTTCCCAGCTCTTGATCTGCTTCCATATTACTTACCTTGTCTCTGACTGCTTTTAATTCTTCTTTATAATTTATAATCTTATCATTCAGAGCTAGGGCTGTGGCTGCTAGTTTTTCCCCGCTCTCTTTTTCCTTATCTTGCATGGCCACAAACTTGTCGTTGACCTCCTCAACCTGCTTCTTTACTTCGTTAACCGCCACCATGATATTAATATTATCAACCGGCTCTGTTTTTTCTCCGGCCGAAACCAATTGGCTCTCTTGATCCAATACTCTTTGCAAGTCATTCACCCGGTTATCCAAAACCGCGCTCGCCAACTCTGTCTTGTGCGCCGCGTCTGTCACTATATACTCATTCACCTTTTCCCAGGCTCGTCTCAAAGCAAACAATTTATCGCCTGGCACGGCATCACGTGACGCCACCGTCAATAAACCGCTGCCGCTCAAAAAAAACAACATCACCACGGCCGCCACACCGACTGGCCGCCAGGCAAAACTGACTGCTTGCCAACCCGAAAATAAACCTGCCCGGCTGGTCTTTTTTTCACCAATCAAATTCTTCTGTTTATAATTAGCTATCTCTGACAATAAAAAAGCCCGCGTCTCATTTTTCCATTTTTGATCCGGTGTCACCTCAATCATTTTTAATTGTTCTGCTAGTCTAGCCATTTTTTTTAAGTAATAATTCTCTTAATTTTTTTAGCGCCCTATGCGCCAATACTCTAATGTGTCCTTCTTCTTTGTCCAGAGCCAGAGCGATTTCATCGTTATTGAGCTCGTCCATAAATTTCATAATAATCACATCTTGGTAAATCTGCGGTAGTTCACCCAAAACGGCTTTTATCTTTTCCATATCTAGGCCGATATCTATTTCTTCATCCAGAGACTCGCCGGCAACCAGGTCCGCTTCTGTTATTATTGTTTCTTCCAACATTACTGTCTCTTCTCTTTTCTCTGCCGCCCGGTAATAATCAGCAATTAGAGATTTGGCAATCGTATATAAAAAAGCGTTAACATTTTTTACTTTATTTTCTTTTTCTCTGACAAAACGCCAAAATTTAAGAAAAACATCTTGAGCTATCTCTTCAGTCTTTTCCTTCGATCCAATTTTCAAAAAAACGTATCTGTATATGCTATCCACATAACTATCATAAATCTTGCCAAAACTTTCCTCGTCTCCCTTCTGGATTTTTTCCACCAACCTATTTAATTGTTTTTGCTCGATTTTTAAACCCTTCATCTAATTAGACGTTAATAATTTATTATTGTTACATTAGCATTTTTAAGCCCTTAAATCAACGCAAATACAGCCAAAAATCCAAAATAAAATAGTTATTTTGTCTATATATACCTAGACAAAAAATCCATAAAATCCCAATAATTATAAAATGTCTAGACAAACCTAGACATTTACTTAAAATTATATTATCCTTTAATTATATCAACTAATTATTGTTATTTTCTCAAACACCCTTATATTTATAACATTTTATCAAATATATGTCAAACGAAATCAAGCTCTCTCCCTCTGTTGCCTCTGGACTCTTTGGCATCAGTGAAAGATCATTGCGCCGAGCCATAAAAAATAAAGAAATCGGGGTCACGGTCGTTAAGGCACGTTATAAAATAAGCTTCCAGGATTTATTACTCTGGTCAGAAAAAATGCCCAACCGCCAAGCCAAAAGAGACACCCTAGGCATTGGCCAATACGTTGCTGCCTGGAAAAAATAATTAACTCAACCCTCAAGTGTAAAACGCTCGGCGTTTTATCTTTGCGTATTTTAACATCTAAACGTTCTATTCCCTTGATACTTCTACTTTGTATTCTTATGTTTCTATATTTTAATGTTCTCGTGCTTTAATGTTTTAATGTATTAGTCATCTAATTTTCCGGCGGTATCTGATAATATTGTAACAAAAACTTGATCATATTAGCGGTGGGCGGAACAGCTGTTGACTCGGCCCACTGTCTCTGTGGCTTTAATAATTTGACTACGATCACAAAACGTGGGTCTTCCAAAGGTCCAAAAGCAATAAAAGAATGGTTGGTGCTTTCCGAATAGCCAGCCGCCCCCGGCTCGGCGATCTGGGCCGTACCAGTTTTGCCACCGATATTATAGCCGACAACCTGCGCTCTCTTCGCGTGACCATTTTTTACCACCGAAACCATCATTGCCTTGACTATCTCCGCGTTCTGCCCGGAAATTATTTGTTCACCGTTTTTATCTTCCGCCTCTTCCAATTGCTTTTCATCTTTTTTTAAATAATCGACGATTCTTGGCTTGACTAGCCGGCCGTTATTAACAATCGTTGAGAGCGCTGCCGCCATCTGGATCGGTGTCACCGTCAAACCCTGTCCAAAGGAAGCCGTCGCCAAATAAATCTCTCTCTTTTCGCTCAGAGAACTGATGTTGCCGGTTGCCTCTCCGGTCAATTCTATTCCCGTCAATCGGCCAAAACCAAAATTCTCCACGTATTCTTTAAAAGTTTCCCGGCCGGTTTTTTGGGCTATAAATACCGTGCCATTATTGATAGAATTTTCCAAAATTCCAGTCATGCTTACTTGGCCGTATTTTTTGTTATCCGCATTGCGAATGATATCTGGCCCAATCCTCGTCTCCCCTGTGTCCGTAAAAGTATCCCCTGCCTGAACTGCTCCGCTGTCCAAACCAGCCGACATAGTGATTACTTTAAAAATCGATCCTGGTTCATAAGCTTCACTTACCGCCAAATTGCGATAATTTTTTATGTCCTCCACCTGACCATAGTTGTTTGGATCAAAACTTGGATAGCCAGCCAAAGCTTGAATCCTTCCAGTTTTGGGCTCCATCACTATCATTACGCCACTTTGGGCCTCGCTTGTCTCCGTCGCTTCTTTGATAAACTCATAAGCCTTGCCCTGTACTACTCGGTCAATTGTCAGAATAATATCTGCTCCATCTTCCGCCTCTTTTAACTCTTTTTCCGTCGCCGTAATTAAGCGGCCGGCCACGTCTTTGTCCGCCAAAATCCTGCCTCGCTCCCCAGCCAAATCTTTTTCAAAATAACCCTCAATGCCATATTGACCCACCTGTTCCTCCCCGGTGAAGCCGAGAAATCCGGTCAGTTGTCCGGCGCTTTCTTTTTCCGGATAATAACGCACCAGTTCACTTTCAAAATATACCCCTGGTAATTTCAAATTTTTTATCTTGTCCATTGTTTCCGGCTCTACCTTGTGCCGTATTGGTTCATAGGGATCACCCGGTTTGCCCGCCTTGGTCAAAATATCCGCTTTTAATTCCTCCCGCTTGACCTCATCGCTCTCCAGTACCTCAGCCAAATCGTTGGCAGTTTTTTCTTTGTCTATTATCTCTTTGGGTACAATAAACAAAAGGCCCATATCGCGGTTTATCACCAAGGGCACCAGTTCATTATTTTTGTAATCATGCATAAAAATCTCTCCCCGGCTCTGTAAAATCTCCCTGTCTAGTTGGTGTTGCCCCAGAGATTCCTCCCGATATCCGCTGTGGCGAATAATCTGTAAATAAAAAAGGCGGCCAATCGCCAAACCGCCTAAAATAAAAAAAACCGCCATAATCACGCCAGTTCTTTCGCTCATCATCAATTTTCTCGCTGGTTTATTTTTAAACATAAAAACCCGCCTAAAATTTTCTCTCCTTTTACTTCTGGGCCAATCCGGCCATCTTGGCCGATAAATATTCCGCTTTTTCTGTGGCTACCAACCCAAGACCAATCGCCGCCTCCTGAATCCTGGCCACCTGCTGCAATTCCGAAACTGCCACCGTTAAATTTTTATTATCTTCTTTCAATTGCTGGAGTTCACTCTCCAGATCAGCTATTTCAAAACTGTGTCCTGCTCTAGAGTTTAACAATCCGAAACAATAAACTCCTGATGCCACTGTCAAGCCAAAAATTAATAAACAAAAAACATTCATTCCCCTGCTCAAACAATTGCGCCTGGCTTTGACGCCTCTATTCTCGCTAGGTGTATTATTTTTTTTGACTAATCTGCACTTCGACATATACAATTTCTATTTATTTTCACCCTGAGGGTGATCCGCCTACTTTTGGGTGAAATCTTAGCTAAAGGTAATTGGCGGACTATTTATTTCTGCTATATTTCTTTTTATT
This sequence comes from Candidatus Kuenenbacteria bacterium, assembly GCA_012798565.1. Lineage (GTDB taxonomy): Bacteria > Patescibacteriota > Patescibacteriia > UBA2196 > GWA2-42-15 > JAAZMX01. The sequence continues at coordinate 6,853 of JAAZMX010000022.1, read as the reverse complement.
TATAATTGTCATTCCCACTTATCTAATTAACCTTTTCGGCCACCCGCAGCTTGGCACTGCGGCTCCTGGGATTTTCCTGCCTCTCCGCCTCGTCTGCCACCAATGGCTTTTTGGTCAAAATCTTTAACCGTCCGGCCTTGGCTTCGTCCCGAAAAAAATTTTTTACTATCCTATCTTCCAGCGAATGAAAAGAAATCACGACGATTCTGCCCTTTGGCGCCAAAACCTCTTCTGCTGCCGGCAATACTTCCCTCAAACTGCCCAGCTCGTCATTGACCGCTATCCGCAAAGCCTGAAAAAACTGGGTCGCTGGATGGTTTATTTTCCTTCTGTGATGATAAAAATTTTTTGTTTCTCCTGTTATCTCTCCCCTTTCCCAGGCTCTCGGATAAAGAGTCTTCAGAACTACCCGCAAAAAATCTGCCACTGTCCGCAAAGATCTTATTTTTCTTTCCTGACCAATCGCCTCACTCACCAATCTGGCCTGGCTCCGGGGCACTTCGCCGTAATCACAAAAAATTTTGACCAAATTTTCTAAAGGATATTTATTGAGAATCTCACCGGCTGTCAAATCCTGATGTTTCTGATCAAACCGCATATCCAACGGCCCATCTGTCAAAAAGCCAAAACCCCTGGATTCGTCCGCTAACTCCATTGATGATAAGCCAAGGTCAAGTAAAATGCCGCTAACTGGATAATGAAAGCTATTTGCATAAATATTTCTTAAATTCCTAAAGTTATCATTTATTAAAATTAATCTATCCTTAAAAATTTTAGATTTTGAATTTTGGATTTTGAATTTCTCCAAACTCTCGCCGCTAGCCTCGATACCCAACACCCTACCACCTGGCGTTGTCTTTGATAAAATTTCGGTCGTGTGTCCCCCGCCCCCAAACGTACAATCAATAAAATTCTGATTGGACTTCGGATCCAAATATTCTATTACTTCCCTTAATAATACTGGTTTATGTTCCACCCTGTTTGTATGTTTAAATGCTTATATGTTTAAATGCCCAATTCTCTCATCCCTTCTGCTACCTCTTCCGCCTTTTCCTCTGCCTTATTCTTATAATTTTGCCACTTATTTTCGTCCCAAATTTCTATACGGTTTAAAACCCCGCCAATTACTACTTGTTTTTTTAACTCGGCAAACTTTTTCAAATAATCCGGAATCAAAATCCGTCCCAACTTATCAACCCCCACTTCCATCGCGCCCATGAGCATCATCCGAGCAAAACTCCTGGCATTGGCTTGACTCAATGGCAATTGAGCAAGCTTTTCGGCCAAAATTCGCCAATCTTTTTTGGTAAACAAAAACAAACAATTATCCAAACCTCTGGTAATGACTGCTCCATCTTTTAATTCAGGCCTAAATTTAGCCGGAATAGCTAATCGATTCTTGTCATCTATGTTGTGCGAATATTCACCAAGAAACATTTTTTTACAAAATTAAAGGAGCAGCCCTAAAGGGCTCACTCCATAGCCTAAAATTTACCACTTTATACCACTTATCCCCACCTTGCTTTAATTATAAACCACTTTACCCTAACCTTCAACCACTTTTCTGTGGATAAAAAGTGCTTTTTTAAAATACCGCCAAAATCAAAATTTTTGCCATTTTCTAATCTTAGCCAAAACAAAAAAGACCCCGGCCTGTCTTTATTGTTTATTGCTAATTGTTTATTGTTTCTTGATTGTAATATTCGGCTCCATCCCATACTCCGGCATTACATAACCACCAACTTTGGTTTTTTTCAATTTCCCCATCCCTTCTGCCACTATTTTTTCAAACTCTCCATCCAATACCCCGACAATCGGTATACCCAGCGCAAAAGCCATGGCGTTGGCCGTCGTCAGCCCGATTCTCAAAGCCGTAAAGCTCCCCGGCCCCTTAACCGCTATTATTCCACATAGTCTTTTTAAATCTAATTTAATTTTGCCCTTCGGGCACCCGCCGATTTGAGTGGCTGAAATTTTCCTCTGTGGATAATCTGGCGGGCTCAACCTTTCTATTTCTGCTAATAATTTCTCTGATTGTTTATATTTCGCCTGAATCTTTTTTCTCGCCACAACCTCGCCCTTCTGATCCAAAAGCGCGAGCGTAATTATTTCCGGACTAGCTGTATTAATAAATAAAATCATAAATCAACCTATTACTAATTACGAGTTACTAATTACTAGTTACTATCTTTTCTAATACTTCTTCTACCTGTTTATTCAGCTCCTCAATCGTCCCACTATTCTCTAATTTAAAATCCGCCAACTCAATACACTTGGTCAAATTCTGCTTTGCCGGATCATCTGACTCACATTCTCTTTTCTCATTGGTCATAAAATCTTCAAAACTTACTTTGTCCGTTGAGCTGCCACGTGTCACAATTCGATCATAACGTAATTTTGGGTCAGCATCCACCGCCAAAAGATAAAAATCGTCTTTTTTCCTGAGTGCTTCAACTTCCCCCACTGTTCTCACGCTTTCCAAAATACAATTTCCGCCTTCGGCCAAGGCTCTTTTATGCAATTCCTCCAGCACGTAGCTAGCTCCATTTTTTGCCCGTAAATCATTGGCCACCTCCACCATACTATCTCTGTTCACTGGCAAACCCCTCCGAACAATTTCCTCAGTGATAAAGTCCCGGGCTGAATAATGTTTAAAACCTTTTGATTTTAAATATTCGACTATCGTTCCCTTGCCGGCTCCCAAAGTGCCAGTAATACCTATAATCATATTATTTTTCCAATTTTAATTTATACTCCGGCGTATATTGGCGGCATTTCACTCCGGCTGCCTCTAGCATTTTGCGTGACGCCTGCCAAATAGGATCGTCGTGATAAATATCCAAATCATAAATTACCTCTTCGATCCCATTCTGAATAATCGCCTTGGCGCATTCATTACATGGATACATTGTGGCGTATAATTTGCAATCTTTAGGCATGCGACTGGAATTATAAAGCGCGTTGGCTTCCGCGTGTACGACATATGCATACTTTTTTTCTGTGAATTCCCCATTTCTAGTCCAAGGAAACTGGTTATCAGAACAACCTCTGGGAAAACCATTATATCCCAAACCGATCACCACATTGTTGCTATCTACGATACAAGCGCCGTTTTGTGTATTCGGATCCTTGGAGCGTCCTGCAATTAAATAAGCCATTTGCATAAAACATTCATCCCAAGTCAAAACGTTTTCCCGTTTGTTTGCCGCCATATTTTCTCCTGGCATATTCTATAATTTTAGCCAATAATATTGTTATTTCATTATAATTTATTCCGCGAGTAAGCGCAAATCAAAACATGGTTGCCAGCCAACCACCAATAAAATCCAAGTCAGCGTTAACTGCGAGCATCTGGAGCGATAAAGAGAAAATCAGGCCGCAGTGAGGTTTAGAAAATTTTAGGGGGCGTTAGCTAGGTACCCTGAAATTTTCAAACGAACGCAGGCCGAGATTTTCCTGGATCGCTCCATGCGAGCTAGTTTCCCGCCTGCCAGCGCCTTGAGCGCAGCGATTGGCGGGCAGGTCTTTGGCTTACCTTTCTTTTGTAAAAGAAAGGTAAGACATATGCCAAAATGACTAAATCCTTAAACAAGTTAGAAAATAAACATATAAATCTTTCAAAAACTAAAAAGGGCACAAGATATTGTGCCCCTGCCCATAATACTTAATATATCATACATTATACAGCGACTCTCACCGCCGGTCCCATTGTGCTGGTCACGACAATATTTTCTATAAACGTGCCCTTGACCGCCGCTGGCTTGGCCTTCTGTAGGGCCTCAATAAACACCTTTATATTTTCCTGCAATTTATCATCTTCCCAGGATGCTTTGCCGATGATCTGATGAATATTACCTGAGTCATCATTGCGAAAATTCACCTTGCCTTTTTTTATTTCTTCAATTGCTTTGGCCATTTCCGCTTCCGCCACCACGGTGCCCGATTTTGGTGCCGGCATCAAACCCTTGGGCCCGAGCACTTTGGCAATTGCCGCCAAGTCCTTCATCATATCCGGTGTGGCCAAAGCAATATCAAAGTTTATCTTTTCCGTTGTTTTGATTTCTTTAATCAAATCCTCAGCACCGACTATATCCGCTCCGGCTTCTTTGGCAATTTTATCATTACGCATAAAAACAGCTACCTTTTTCGTTTTGCCGGTACCATGTGGTAAAGCCGCCATGCCTCTCACTGCCTGTTCGCCTTTTTGGGTATCAATGCCCAATCTGACATGCACTTCGACCGAGGAATCAAACTTGGTTTTGGCTGTCTCCTTGATTAGGGCGACAGCTTCAGCCACTGAATAAGTCTTTTTCTTGTCTACTTTACTAGCTAACTCCAAATACCTTTTGGAGTGTACGGCTTTTTTTGTTCTATTTTTCATAAAAAATTTCCTTGCGTGGTTCAAACGATTCCATGACTGTGGAATCTCCCACAAAATAATAATTTTAAAAAGTAATAAACACTTACTGAATTATTTGTATATTCGTAAATATTCGTAATTCGTATTATTTACCCCACTTATTTATCTTCTTTCTTATTGTCCTTTTTGATCACGCTCCAGTGGAACAGCCACAGTGGTAATCCAATCAGAATCAATGATAGCGCTGTCGCGGCCTGGCGTTGTCTATTCCTTACCACCCAAATATTTTGATCACTGTTTTTTTCTTGCTCTTCCCATTTTTTATATTCTGCCAGCCAGCTATTCACCTGTTCTTTCTGCTCCGCTGTTAATTCGCATTTATCACTGCATACTTTAATTTCCTGGGCTGTCTTCATGTCACTGCTCAAATATACGGGTATGGGCTGGCTGTTATATTTATCTTGTTGGTCAGCTTGGGTAAATACCCAGGCCTTCAAGCCAAGATTGATAATCATTGATGCCCCGATTACGAGCATTCCCAAACCGACCAAGGCGAATAAATATAAATAGATAGCGCGAATAATTGGATTTTTCATATTTTTTATTTTTATTAAGTCTATCCCGAACCCCGCTTCTGTTTTCGCGGGGTGAGGGATCCCGTCTAAAACACTCTCTCCACGGGTTCCCTCGACTCGGGAATATTAATTTATTTATAAATCTAATTTATAATTATTAGCTATCTAGAAGTGATTGCTAATTAACCGCTCGGGACAGGTTTTATAAAGTCTATTCCACTGTGATCCCCATCTGCCTCGCCGTCCCTTCAATAATCTTCATAGCCGCTTCTACGTCATGGGCGTTCAAATCCGGCATCTTTGTTTCCGCGATCTCCCTGAGTTGCGCCCTCGTCACCTTGCCGACTTTATCGGTCAGTGGTTTGCCTGAACCCTTTTCGATCTTAGCTGCTTTTTTCAAAAGCTCGGCCGCCGGTGGTGTTTTTAAAACAAAAGTAAAACTCCGGTCGTCAAAAATAGTGATCTCTACTGGCACGACTTCGCCCATCTTGACCTTAGTGGCTTCATTGAACTTAGTGCAAAAGTCCTGAATCGCCACCCCGTGCTGACCCAAAGCCGGCCCCACTGGCGGCGCCGGATTGGCCTGTCCTCCCTTGATCTGCAATTTCACAACTGCTTTAATTTGTTTTGGCATAATATAATAATTATTTTTAAATTAATTTTCAGCAGTTTATCCTGAGCGAAGCGAAGGATCCCATGTCGTTAAACACTAAATCCTTCTTCCCAATTTGGGACTCAAAATAATTCTTAATTTGCTTATAACTTTTTTATCTGTAAGAAATCCAATTCTATCGGCGTCTCCCGTCCAAACATTTGTACCAAAACCTTGATCTTGCCTCTTGCCTCATCAATATCCGAGACTTTGCCTTCCATATCTTTGAATGGTCCGTCAGTAATTTTCACCGGCATGCCAATTGTCACATTGATCTGGTATTTCGGCTCTTGGACGCCCATCCGTCTTTGCAATTCCTTTATCTCGCCATCAGACAATGGGATCGGTAAAGTACCCGAACCAATAAATCCTGTCACATTGGGCGTATTGCGCACCACATACCACGATTCGTCGTCCACCAACATTTCCACGAGAACATACCCGGGAAAAATCTTTTCTCTGGTCGTGTGGCGTTTGCCGCCCTTAATTTTAATTTTATTTTCTGTCGGCACCAAAACCTGAAAAATCTTGTCACCCATATCGAGCGACTCAATTCTCTGCTCTAGATTTCTGGCTACGTTTTCTTCATAACCGGAATAGGTATGAATCACATACCACCTTTTTTCACCTTGGTGTAATATTTGTCTGGCCATAATTTTATTAATTTACCACTGTTTTTACCAACTGCGACAAACCAAAGTCAATCACGCCCAAAAATAATGCTAAAGCCACTGAAAATCCAATCACGAGCATAGTGTGATTGACGGTTTGCTTTTGAGTCGGCCAAACCACTTTTTTCAATTCCAGTTTGGAATCCTTGAAATATTGAACTAATTTATTCATATTTTCTCTAATTTAAGCTAAAATTTATCAAAATCTGTGGTCTTTAAAAAGACCCCCAGGGTCTTTATACTACCCTACCACAAATCTACTCTTTTGGCAAATGAATGTCAAAATTAATAAGTCATATTTATTTTTACAGGTTCACCTGACTTAATATACTCATAAATTGTTTGCCTTCGATCTTCTGTCTCTTTAAATTTAGCATAACTGGTCCCCTCTTCTTTTTCATATAATTGCACAACGACAGTCTTATCGCCAACCCACGTTATTGCGTTTTTTATTAAGGCTCTAGACTAGCACTTTCCGTGATATAATGGAAATATATGCTAGCACAAGCCAAAATTTCAACTTTTAAAATTAAAAAAATAATTAAATGCTTTTGTCTTGATTTTAACGCCTCAAAAACAGCACTACTGTTGGGTT
>JAAZMX010000002.1 GCA_012798565.1 Candidatus Kuenenbacteria bacterium | reverse complement strand
GCTGCCGGCGCCCTGCTCCTCATCGACCAGGCGGGTGATGGTCTGTCCGGTGGCGTTGAAGACTGTGAGCTGGACATAACTCTTGGCGGACAGGTCATAGGAGATGGTCGTGGCCGGGTTAAAGGGGTTGGGGTAGTTTTGTGCCAGACTAAACTCTGTCGGCAGGCCTTTGATAATAGCCTCAACGCCGCTCGCCTTAAAATCATGATCATTGGCGACGACGTTGTTGCCACCCGTGGTTCCCCCGACAATATTCGGATCAAAGTCCGGATATTTGGGGTCATAGAACTGACCTTGGATGATATTGCCGGTGCCTACATTTCCGGTCGCAGGCGGATTGATCACAATACCCCGATCGAGGCAGAGACCTGCGTTGTCAGCAATCTTGTTATAATAGCCACTTACCCCGATCCCGTAACCGCAATTGGAAAAGTGGTTGTCGACAACGGTGTTGTTAGAGCTACTGAGCACGACGCCTCGGGCTAATCCGCTGAAATAAACGGCCGAGATAGTATTGCCAGTGGAGCCGGTGGCGAGATAGACACCAAGGAACTGGTGCCAAAAATCCTCAATAACTTGGTTGCCGGAGATTGTGTTACTGTCTCCGCGAACTATAACCCCATATTTGCAGTTGAAGACGGATAGGTCTTCAATCACGGAGTTGTTGCCGTTCAGTCTAACGCCGGCATACAGACTGTCGGTTTTAATGCTGACTAGTTTTGTACCGGTAACACTGGCGCGGACAAAAATGCCAGTTTGCAGTCTTTCCCCATAATCGAGCCAGTTGGGGTGTACAAACCAAATGTGGCCCCTGATGGTGTAGCCATAAGGATTAGAGATGGTCACACCGCTGGCCTGTACATCTATCCCAACCATAACCGAATCGGGAAGGATAATGTCCCCGGTCAGGATATAATCCCCAGGGGTGGTGATGATCGTGGGTCCGATGATAGACACCTGCGCCCAGGCGCTCGATCCCCAGAACATCAGGGAGAGCCCCACTACGAAAAACAAACTTCTGGATTTCATTTCGAAACCCTCCTTTTTTTGGATATGTTAAACTACTATTTGTTTCATGATTTTCACCTAATCTAACAACTTTTTTTATTTTTTGTCAACTGTGGATATCCACCGCTGACAAAAGACAAAAAACAGCCCTAAGAATAGGCTGGTTGGATGGTTTTAATAAATTTTTGACTAAAACAAACTAGCGGGCAAAGTGAATCTTTTGTTTTTTGCCCAATAGTAGGAATAGACAGTAAATTAGGCGATATTTCTAACATATGATCACCTCAAGGGAATTATAGCACAAAAAACTTCGGAAACAAAAAGGCCAAGTCCACAAAGGGCCTATGAACTTAGCCCGAGAGAAATAGTTATCTTCCTTTTCCCCGATAACCTCTTCTTTCCCCAATCTGATAATGACAGTGCAATAACTCTTCAATCATTTTTTCATCGCCTTGAAAAAATTCACCATAAGTTTTTAAAAGACCTTCATTGGCGTGAGCCGAATGAATGGGCAATTTCTGGTCAACAGTATAAAGAGCCGCGGCGCGTTTGGCCCGGATAGCGGAGTTAGTGGGTACAGGTTGGCCGCCACCGCCGATATACCTTCATACAAAACCTCTTTGTTTATGAAAGGCTCTCCACCAGTGAAGGTGATGTCAAAAGTACCCCAATTGCCGACCATAGCTACTAAATTCCTGATTCTTTCTTTTGCCAATGCAATCGACAGCTCTTTATGCTCGGTTGGATTGTAACAATAAAAACAGTTGTGGTTACAGAGCATAGTGTTCTCAATCCTAACCACCAATGGTTTTGTTATGTCTTTCATCTTGTTCCTCACTTCCTGTGATAATAGTTGTGTTTACCTTGCTCAAAATTAATTTCGCTCTTTCCTCGGCTGATACCAGATATGGAACTCTTTCTACCTGAAAACCTTGCTCCAAGATAACCTCCTCGGTTATCTTGTGATAAACTAACGACTCCTCATAAGAAAAATGCTTGCGTGGCCAGCCGTCTTTGTGCATCTCTAGGGGAATCGGTTCGACTAAAAAAATAGTTTTGGATAAGTTAGCTGCTTTTAATAGTTCATAAAATTCTCCTGGCACCTCCAAACCCAAAAATCTTCTTAGTACAATGGGGGCGAAAAATACCCTGTCGAAAAAAAGGATGTCCCCTTCTTTTGTTAATGCGTCGTGGCATTGAGCTTCTTTCAGCCTTAAAAAAAGTTTGGTGAACTCTTCGGGATCTTTTCTCGGCGAATATTCCTCTCGGCCTTTGATGTCATAGATGACCGGCACGATGCTTTGATAGGTTCTTTCGCCAAGTTTCCCGATTTCTCTTAGAATTGACGTTTTGCCTCCAGCCCAAGCGCCCTCCAAGCTAATAATCTTCTTCATCGCACACCTTCTTTCTTTTTTAGATTATGAAAGTACTTTTTATTTTATACTAAATCTTTGATTGATTTTAATATTAATTTTATGGCTTGGTACTTTTCTTGAGTCATCTTCCTAGATTCTTTCAAGGTGAGTTTACGTTTCCAGCCGTTGGTAATCTTTTTTTCCACCCAGGCGATTCTTTCCGCAAAAGGTACATTGGCGTCTCTATCATAAAAAAATAGTGGTAGGACATTAAAATGAGCCATGGCGTCAGCATTGATCAAAATCTCTGCTTCAATGGTCTTCGGCTGGACACCATCTGCGCCTTTATGCGATCTTATGCAATAAAGAACATCATCAATTATTTTTTGGTTATATTTATATTTTATTAATATTTTTTTTGCCTCTTCGGCTCCAGTTTCTTCATGATTCTTAGGTCCGTATTTTATTCTGCCTATATCATGCAACAAGGCTGCTATTCCGACTACCTGTTTATTGGCTCCATACTTGGTGGCTAGCCTTAGGGCATATTTTCTAACTGGTGCGATGTGATAATTCCAATCAGATTCTCCAGCTTGCTTTTTTACTATTTCTTCTATTTTTTTGATCATAAATTATATTAGCTTTTAACAATTAACGTTGTTACTTTTTTTGTTTTTTGTCAAGGGTAGATTGTGCACCGCTGGCAAAAGACAAAAAAGAGGACTATTTATTACTTTGGCCCGAAAAACTTTGCTCATTTTAATCATTTATTCCATAACAAATTCACGATAATTATTGTTATTTATCAGACGCAGGCTACTGCCGGGATACGCGTCTAAAAAACTTTTCGGTGTTTTGAGTTTGTCGCTCTGCCATTTAAATTCAAAAGCTGACAAGCGTCCGCCCTTTTCTTCAATCAAATCTATTTCTTGTCCCTCTCTGGTGCGCCAGAAATAACTATTTTGCTCGCGACCGTTATTATAATTGCACTTTAAACGCTCACTCAAAATAAAATTTTCCCAGAGCTGGCCGACGTCTTGCCTCAAGCCAAGCGGGTTAAGGTTATTGATAAGAATGTTTCTGACGCCGGTATCATAAAAATAAACCTTTCTTAATTTTTTGAGTTCATTGCGCAAGTTGCGGCTGAAAGGGTTGAGTCGAAAAACAATAAAAGCTTTCTCTAAAATATCTAAATAACTGGCCACTGTTTTTTTATCAATGCCAACAAGCGATGAGAGCTCGCTGTAAGACACCTCTTTACCGATTTGCAGAGCCAGGGCCTGTAATAACTTTTCAACTGCTTCGTTATTTCTGATATTTTCAAAATTTAAAATATCTTTATATAAATAACTGCGTGCCAGCTCTTTCAAATCAGTCTCGGCTTCGCCCCCATCAGCCAGGGCGATGCTCGGATACATACCATAAACCAGACGGCGTTCCAATAAACGATTCATTTCCAGTTCGTCGTTGATTTGTGATAACTCTTGGAGCGATAAGGGGTAAAGAAAGAATTCTTTTTTGCGGCCGGTCAAAGGTTCAATAATATGATTGGATAATTCAAAAGATGAAGACCCAGTGGCGATAATTTGTGTTCCTATAAAATTATCAACCATTAGTTTTAACGTTAAGCCGATATCTTTAACTCTTTGCGCTTCGTCCAAAATAATTAATTTCTTTGAACCCAAAAAAGACTTTAGTTCGGTCGAGGTTTTGTTAGCCAAGGCCTGGCGAATATCCGGCTCGTCACAGTTTAGGTAAGAAGACGATTCTGAATAATTTTTTAAAATTTCTTTGACTAAAGTAGTTTTGCCGACTTGCCTGGCGCCGTAAATAATGACGACCTTGCCATGGAAAAGACTGCCTTCAACTAATGACTGGATTTTTCTTTTGATAATCATAAAAATGGTTATTAATTAGGGGGTTATTATACCCTAATTATATACTTTTTCGGGGAATTAAACAAACATAATCCCAAAAATACCAATAAAACCAGGTATTCAGGGTAGTAATCATTTTCAAACTGCTACATCTTGTAACGTTTTATAACGGATATGTACAATTTGTACCCACCCTTTCTGCAACCAGGCCACAAGGGGGGTGGCAATTTGCCACCGTCCTTTAAATAAAAAAATAGCCCTAAAAATGGGCTGAGTGAGTGGTTGACTTTGATTTTTGACTAAAACAAACTAGCGGGCAAAGTGAATCTTTTGTTTTTTGCCCAATAGTAGGAATAGACAGAAAATTAGGCGATATTTTTGACATATGATCACCTCAAGGGAATTATAGCATGGAAATGGGGAGGGGTGGAAATTTTTCCCAAAAGAAAAAGAGGGCCAGTGAAAAAGTGATTTATCCCCTTTTTCTTAGTCCTCTTGAAAATTTTATATTTTTTCCCTCTCTTACTTCATGAGGGTCATTGTTTTTGTCCGGACGAAGTCGCTAGCTTCGATCCGGTAGAAATAGACGCCGGTGGGCACGGTCATTCCGTTTCGGTCCGTGGCATCCCAGACGATGTTGTAGCTTCCGGCCGGTTGTTTAACATTGACCAGATCTTTGACCTTTTGACCCAGTATGTTGTAGATGGTCAGTTGGACCGTCTCGGCCTGGGGCAGCGAGTATTTGATGGTCGTCGTCGAATTGAACGGGTTAGGATAGTTCTGATGGACAGTGAAGACTTCTGGCAAAGGTTTTGCCGGAAAAATGACTGGGGTTTTGGGGGGTATCAATCCAATCTGCGAAGAGATATATCCGTCTTCTCCCTCTGCTCCAGTCCAGGGCCTGGCAGTGACAACAGCGTCGCCGTTGTCATTCAACCACCCCCGTTGCCTGTTGAAAAGATCCAGCAACGTCGATGGCTTGTCCTTCACAATGTTGCGAGCAACAGCGGATAGGTCATCGTAACGGGCAGTGAAATGCTTACCGCAGAATGAATATCCTATCATTCCTGGTGGCAAAAGACTGATGTGTTTGCCACCATAGCAGGCCCCGTTTAGAAAAATGACCTTGCCAGGGAAGGTTGAAAGAATGGGGATTACCTCCCTGAAGTCCACTACTCTGTCCGCAAATCTAACTGCGGACGGAAACTCAATAAAATCGACCATGTCGCCATCCTGATTGATGTCTCCATGGTCAAAAAAGCCATCGTTATCTATATCAATCAGGTCTGTTTGGTAACCCTCAACCCAGACTGAATCCGGGTTGTTCAGATCGCAGGCCAATCGCGGGCCATCTTCTGTCATAACACAGAAGATCTGGTCTGGGAGTTTATCAGGGTCGTTATCGACCTGCTGATTCGCTCCCCATGGTTTATTACAAAAAACGGAGTCGGAGACGGCCAATAATTCATCTGTAAAAAATGGTGCGGACATCCCCGTTTTGTATTTATAGACATATGCGTGCCTATTACTAATAACGCCATCGTGGTCACTGTCTCCATCTAAATAATAAAACCGGGCAGTAATCGCGCACTTCCCCCCAACGTCTAGATTTTGACATTGGGTGATGAGCTCCACCGCATGGGCGTTATAGTATTTAAACTCAAAGTGGAATTTCCTCCCCTTCACCTCAATGGAGTCCTCACCCACCTTCTCAAGGTCAACGATTTGAACTAACTGCTCGTTCATCCCCAATGACACATCTTGTAGAGAATAAGAGTCATGGGGAAAAACATTGGCCCTGATTTTCAGGGAGTCCTCCCTGCCATCACTCCACCTTTTCTCAGTTACCCGTACCCCATAAAGTGGGGTTTTAAGCTCCCAGCTATAGGCAGATCCGTGGAGTAAAAACAGGATGTACAAGAGATCACTTCTGCTGGCAGAGTTTGAGATCTCTTCTACCGCCAACGCAAAATCATGGAATTTTGGTTGGGCCAGCTTCTTTAATTCTGAAACCGCGCCAATCTCGATTAATGCGTTGGCAAGACTATCAACCACTCCCTCAAAGAGGGGGGGCTCTTTATCACCTCTGCCGACAGACACAGCCAGGCAGAAATTTTTCTGCGGCTGTGCCGTGCTCACCTCAATAAGGGCGAGCAGTAAAAGAACGACAAGCTTTTTCATGGCTCGCTCTCCTTTTTAAATGATTGTTAACTATTTGTTTTCTAATTTTTCAGCTAATTTAAACACTTTTTTTGTTTTTTGTCAACCCTAGATATCTATTGCTGGCAAAAGACAAAAAAATAGCCCCAAAAATGGGCTGTTTTGATTTTAGTTGAATAAATTTTATTTACAGCAAACAAATGGCTAGCGAAAACCGCAATGGAGAGGAAATTAACAAATAGAATAAATTATTTAGCAACTTTATATCCCCTTTTCTCTCCAATCTGATAATGACAGTGCAATAACTCTTCAATCATTTTTTCATCGCCTTGAAAAAATTCACCATAAGTTTTTAAAAGACCTTCATTGGCGTGAGCCGAATGAATGGGCAATTTCTGGTCAACAGTATAAAGCGCGGCGGCGCGTTTGGCCCGGATAGCGGAGTTGGTGGGTACAGGTTGGCCGCCACCGCCGATACAGCCGCCGGGGCAAGCCATGATCTCCAGATAATCGTAATGAACTTTTTTGTTTTGAATGGCGGTCAATAATTTCCGCGCATTGCCGAGGCCATTGACCACCGCCACTTTCAATTTCACGCCAGCCAATTTGACAGTTGCCTCCTTGAGACCGCCAAGACCGCGCACGGCTTTGAATTCCAAGCGCTTATTATTCAGGGCAGAGACCGTTTTATAATCACCACGTTGTTTTTCGCCGCCGAGAATTTTTTCCTGCCAATGGTTGTCTCGTTTTTTCAGCTGGAGAAAATATTCAGCCGTGCGCAGGGCCGATTCCATCACGCCGCCGGAAGCGCCATAGATAACAGCCGCACCGGATGAAGTGCCAAAGGGGCTATTCATGGCAATCGGAGTAACGGTTTTGAGATCAATTTTATGACGCTGCAAAAGATAGGCGTATTCCCGAGTAGTCAAGACATAATCAACCGCCGGCAGGCCATTGGACAGTCGGTGGCGCTCCAGACTGATCTCCTGTTTTTTGGCGGTACAGGGCATGATGGAAACGACAATCACGTCTTCGGGTTGAACTTTTTTTAATTTGGCCCAATAGGTCTTGGCGAGAATGCCGGAGATAATTTCGGGCGAACGAGTGCTGGTCAGGTGAGAAATAAATTCGGGGAAATAGAATTCAGCAAAGCGAACCCAGCCGGGACAGCAGGAAGTGATCATGGGGCGCGGTTTGCCGGCACTCAACCAATGAATTAATTCCCGCGCTTCTTCATAGGTGGTGAAATCAGCGCCGACAGTCACATCAAAAGCCGCGTCAAAACCGACTTGGCGCAGACTGGCGGCCAGTTGGCCAGTCATGACTTGACCAGCGGGCAAACCAAATTCTTCGCCGATACTGACACGAACGGATGGGGCGATTTGACCAATGATTAATTTGCCGTGTTTCTTTTTATTTTTTAATAATTCTTCCACCCGCTGCCAGTGGGGTACGCCCTGAATGGCGCCAACCGGACAATGAACAATACACTGGCCGCAATTGACGCAATCTTTGGCCTCTTCATCAGTCGGCTTGGTCTCGGTCTCAAAACCTTTACCCACAGTTTCATAAAAATCAACCGTCTGTTTATTTTTACAAACATCAGTGCAAATGCCGCAATCAATGCACTTGCTGGCGTCAAATTCCAGATAACCAGAATCCATGAGGGCGATTTGTTCCTGACGAAAGCGCAATTCCTTGGCGCGCGGAAAATTTTTGGCTAATTTTTTTTGCTTAGCCTTGATGGCCCCAGGATCAAGAGCACCGATCCGCCAGAGAGGACTTTTGCCTTTGCGGTCCTGAAAGCTAGTCAGGTTCAAGCCATACTGCTCGGCAAATTTTTTCAGAGCGCAATTGTGTTCCTGAATACAGCTACCGCATTTCTCAATGTGCGCGGCATAGATCAATTCCAGGTTGGTTCGCCTGGCGCGCTTGACCGCGTCGGTATTGGTTTTGACAATCAAACCTGATTCGGCTGGGGTGGAACAGGCCGTCACTAGCCCCTGGTTTTTTATTTCCACCAAACACACTCGACAACGGCCCTGAACGTCCAGATCCGGGTGCTTACAGAGGGTGGGGATGAAAATATTATTTTTCTGGCACACGTCCAAAATCGTTTCACCGGGGGTGAAAGGATAGGATTTGGAGTTGATGGTAATTTGGTTTGAGGACATTTTTTATTTTAGACAATTAATGGGTTAGGGAGTTAACGCGTTAACGAGTTGGGGAGAAATCATTTTTTTATGAATTTGCCTTGGGAACGGCAGTTTTCTAAATAACTAATAAAGGCTCCTATCTGGCTGGCTAGTTTATTTAATTTGTCGTCTAATTCCCTAAAACCGTCATTATTTATATAACCAGCAGCCAAAGCAATATGTAATTGGTTTCTCACCTCTCCAGCGGAGCCCTTGGCTATTTTAAGAAACCGAATAAATTCATTATTATTGTTCTTCTCAAATCCCTCTACAATATTAGAGCTAACGGAAATGATGGCTGTTCACGCAGGGCAAAATCTTTATTAAATTTAGGTTGACTAGTTAAATCATAAATATCACGAGTGATGTTAAGCGCTGCTTTCCAAATATCTAAATCTTCAAATCTGCCTATCTTCATATACTTTATATACTTTTGTTTTAATAACCCGTTAACACTTTAACCTGTTAACTGAATAATTGTATCGCCCACATCTATCCAATAATTTTCAATTCATCAACTTTCTAATTTTTTAATTCTCTTTATATTTATTAGATAACTACTGATCGCTGTGGTAGCCATTTTACCGAGCGAACAGATAGTGGTATTTTGCATGG
>JAAZMX010000021.1 GCA_012798565.1 Candidatus Kuenenbacteria bacterium | reverse complement strand
GAATATTCCCTGGTAAATTGAGGTTGCCAGCCAAGGTAGGCAAATTAAGATTGGAAATATTAGCAACTCTTAGTTCTGCGTTTTTGTCGCCGGTAGAAATATAAGCATAATTTCCAGAGACAACGACTTCATAAAATACCTGGCCAGTCTTTAGGGAACCAATAAGAGTCGGATTAGCCGGATCACTAACATTGAGAATAAGGAAATCGGGATTGGCTGGAGAATTTGTACCTACCAAATAAGCATTAGTCCCAACAATATAGATACCATTGCCGTCACCGGCACCGGGGGCATCGTAAACACCAACCAAAGCTGGAGCAGCCGGGTTGGCGACATTGATAATTTTTAATTCGCCATTATTGTCATCGGAGGAGACATAGGCATAACCGCCACTGACAAAAATATTAGTAGGCGCGCCAACCAGCGACAAAGAGCCGGCTAGGAAAGGATTGGCCGGATCACTGATGTCGATAATGATAAAATCTGGCGTGCCATCAGCGCGGACCACATAGGCGTAGTCGCCAATCACTTGAATCTTCCGACCGTCGTTAGTACTAGGTAAATCCAAACTAGCTTCAAGGGTAGTGCTAGACCAATCGCCGATAGTCTTAACGATTTTTTGCCAATTGGTCAGATGGCCGATAAGGGAAACCGAGTAATCAACTCCTCGTTCGCGCCAAGCGACTTGGCTAATAATTTTTTTGGTGTCGGAATCAAGAGAGGCAATATTCAACTGCCGGGTAAAGCCATCAATAGTGTCGCTCGCGCCAGAAAAAGCCCACTGATCGCCGGTTTTAGCAAGACCGTGAGTGGCGTCAGTCAGATTGGAAAAATTGTTATCACGTAGATTGCGCACGGCTTCCAGGCCTTCTTCCGCCAGAAAAACCGCTCTGGTTCTAGCGCCGCTCGCAACCGATAATCTATTAAAATAAACCACGGCGGAAATAAGAGAGGTAGCCACAATAGCAAAAAAAGCCGTAGCAATAACCGCTTCAGCTACGGAAAAACCGAGAGTGTCATCAATAAGCGATAAAACCCTTGGAGTTGACTTGAATGGTTGTCTTGGCGTCATTGGCAGATAAATTAAGTGCGGCCGGAGCTGTTGGCTGGCCAGTAAATTTATGAAAAATTATTTCCGTGTCACCGGCAATATTGAGGGTGGCTGGTAAATCATGTGTTTCGTCAAATTCTTGAAAACGAGTCTGAAAACTAGCGCCTTTAAAAATAATAACCTGCTGATCAAAAAAACTAACGCCCCAGTCACTATCGGCAGAAACGGCCCGGGCTTTGGTCTCAGCCCGACGCAGGGCAGTGAGCACGGTGTCGCGAGCCAGAAAGAAATCGTTTTTCTGGCGATAAATCTGATAAGAGCCAACCGAGATAGCGGCGACAAAAGACAACAAAAAGATGGCCACGACCACCTCTACCAGAGTGAAACCATAATTGTCGCGGGGAAGCGTCTCCATAATTTTTAGATAAGAGTGGAAAAATTGTAAATAGGAATAATGGTACCGAGGACAAAAAGCAAAACACCAACCGCGACGAAAATCAAAAGCAAGGGCTCCAAGACGACGGGTAAATTTTTGGCCACGCTCTCGGCCCGATTTTCATAAGTAGCGGCTACGCGCAAAAGCGTTTCAGAAAGCGTGCCTGATTTTTCCGCGGCCATCAGGATCTGCCGGACATCAGAAGTGATTAATTTTTTGACCCCAGGATAAGTACTGAGGCTCTTTTGTAAAGAATTACCTTCTTCAACCTTGGCAGCCAAAAAGAGATATAATTTTTTATAATTATTAAAAGTAGTAATACCAGGTAGGGAACGCAGGGCAGAGGCAATATCGAGGCCAGCAGAGAGCATATAGCCCAAGAGATAGCAGGCTCTGGAAATCTCCACATATTTTATCAGGCGAGAAATAAATGGCAGGCGGAAAAGAAGAATATGACCGATAAATTTGGTCTTGGGAAAACTGAAGAGGAAATAGAAAGTAGTCCCGATTAACAGAAAAAATAAGGGCACAACCAGATAACCATAATGGCGGAAAAACAAACCAAGACCGATGATAATCTTGGTCAGGAAAGGTAACTCGGCCCCCAAATCTTTGTAGACATCGGCGATTTTGGGCAGAGTGAACCAGGCGGTACCGACACCAACAAAAATAGTGATCAGAAAAATGATCACCACATAAAGTAAGGAAGAATTCAATTTGGAGCGAAACATGCGCTCTTTGTCGCGCTGTAGGACAAGAAGCTTCAAGCTATCACCCAGCTTGCCGGATTGCTCACCCAAGCGCACAAAAGAAATAGTATAGTGATCAAAAAATTTTTCTTTGGCAAAAGATGCGGAGAGTGATAATCCCGAGTTGATATCAACAATGAGACGATCGAGCAATTTTTGCAGACGGCCACTGCCCTCATCCTCGCGCATGGCTTTCAGGGCGGTGATAATATCCAGACCGGCATTGATAAAATTGGAAAGATTCTCAATCAGGCTATAAGCTTTGGAGCGTAGACCAAAATAAGCAAAGGGAGAAATCTGATTTTTGTTCATAAAAAATTTTTAGGCGTCAACTGGAGCGACACGACCAAGCTCATCAATGGTGGTAACCCCCAATTTGACTTTTTCCAGACCGTCGGCAAAAAGTGAATGAGAGCCCTGTTTTTTCGCCAGGGCCCAAATGGCCTGAGCCGGGGCTTTGCCAGTAATCAACTCTTGAATTTCCGGGGTGATTTTGAGGAGTTCAAAAATGGCGGTCCGGCCTTTATAACCGGTATTGTTGCAAGCCGGGCAGCCTTTGCCTCGGTAAAGGATTTTGATTTTTTTGAATTGTTCAGCGATCTCCGCCGGTAGCCGGGTTAGCTGTCCGGCGGTCGGGGTATAAGTAGAACGGCAATTATCACAAACTTTTCGGACTAATCTCTGGGCGATAATCAAATCCAGGGTGGAAGCCAAGAGAAAAGGTTCGACGCCCATATCGGTGAGTCGGGGAATAACAGCCGAAGCGTTATTGGCGTGAAAAGTAGAAAAGAGAAGATGACCGGTCAGAGCGGCATTGACGGAAATCTCCGCTGTTTCCCGATCTCTGATTTCGCCAACTAAAATAATATCCGGATCCTGGCGGACAATGGAGCGTAAGCCTTTGGCAAAGGTAATCCCCTTTTCTTGGTTGACTTGAATCTGGTTGGCACCGGCGAGCAGGTATTCCACCGGATCTTCAATAGAGGTAATATTCCTTTCCACGCTATTTATTTTTTTTAATAAGGCATAAAGAGTGGTTGTCTTACCAGAACCGGTTGGGCCGGCAGTCAAAATCATACCAAATGGTTTTTTGATAGTTTCATTTATGATTTGTTGGTGTTCCTCTGATAAACCGAGACTGTCCAGACTGGCAATATCCACATGTTTAGCCAAAAGACGCAAAACAATTTTTTCTCCATAGAAGGTCGGGGCAATAGAAAGACGGACATCAACTTCACCCGTTGGCATATTCAACCGAAAAGCCCCGTCTTGAGTGGTGCGATGTTCATCAATGCGCAGTTGCGACAAAACCTTGAAGCGATTGGTAATATTTTCGTAATAGCGCGAATCAATGAGGCCAGCTTCCTGGAGCAGGCCATCAATACGAAAACGGATAAGAACACCCTCCTTTTGAGGTTCAAAATGAATGTCGGAGCAGTTGAAGCTAAGAGCGTCGGCCAGAATCTCCTCGATGATCTCTGGGGCAACCTGATTTTCTTTTTGAATAATTTTACTAAAACGAGTATCTAGAGTCTGATGATAAAAATTAAAAGTCTGCTCAATATCCTCACTCAAAGAATAGGCTAAAATTATTTTTTTACCAGGAAAAATCTTTTGCAGTTCTGGGATGATTGATTTATTATCAGGCTGGTCGGTAGCGACAGTGACTTTATCTTTGGTTGTTTTAAACAAAACTATATGATATTTTTTGGCCAAAGTCTCCGGAATGAGCAAGACCTGGGAGATGCTTGGGATCTGAGTGTTGAGATCAGCATAAGAAATATTATAATGTTCGGAGATGGCCTGGCCTAAGAGATCTTTATTAATCAAACCCTCGGCAAAAAGATACTCCAAGAAGGAAACTTTTTTCTTTTTACTCGCACTCTCGGCGGCTTGAATATCCTCCTCGGAAATATAATTTTGTTTTAAAAGTATTTCCCGAAAATCAAGTTTTGTTTTGGCAGGCATATTGTTTAACTAATTTTTATTTAGAAAGATTTTAACTTTGGCAATGGCAGCGCCAAGGGTGGTGTCGGATTTGACAAAATAATCAACCGCGCCCAGGGCTTTAGCTTTGGACATGTCCTCAGGCTGACTCAGGTTGGAAGAAACGATGACGGGAATTTTATTCTTTTTGGCTTGGAGAGTTTCTAAAACTTCAAAACCGGAAACCTTGGGCATCATCAGGTCTAAAAAAATCAGATCATAGCGTTCATGAGCTATTTTTTCCAGGGCCTCAGCGCCATTGGAAACAACTTCGGCGAAAAAACCTTCTTTTTTGAGCTTAATACACAAAGCGGTGGCAATCGGTTTTTCGTCATCAACGATCAGTATTTTGGCAGGAGCGGCTGATTTAGCCATAAGGATAAATTAAAAAATAAAAAATATAAAAACATTACAAGTGATTATATTATAACATAAAAAAGAATAAACAAGGCTCTAGACTAGCACTTTCCGTGATATAATGGAAATATATGCTAGCACAAGCCAAAATTTCAACTTTTAAAATTAAAAAAATAATTAAATGCTTTTGTCTTGATTTTAACGCCTCAAAAACAGCACTACTGTTGGGTT
>JAAZMX010000020.1 GCA_012798565.1 Candidatus Kuenenbacteria bacterium | reverse complement strand
TTTGATAGCTGGCACTTCAAGGACAAACAACTCTACTATTTTACTTGTTTGTCTATTGGTTAATTTGCTATTTAGTATTAACTTGCTTGTCATGTTTTAAGCATAAATGTTTATGCTGTTCTAGACAAGCTCCATAATTAATAATAAGATAGGACTATTAAAATTATCTCATTTTTTTGATTCTTTTACAAACAAACCCCGGGTGAGCCGGGGAAGTTATTTAGGAATAACTGAAGAAAATTGTTTGAGATTAAAATTTAAAAATATCCTCAATGCGCAAATGAAAAACCTGGGCGATGTTGTGCGCCAAATGCAAAGAGGGGTTGTATTTGCCCTGCTCCAAAAAAAACAATGGTCTCGCGCCGGACGCCGACCTCGTTGGCCAGAGCCTCCTGGGTTAGATCAAATTTCAGGCGCAGTTCTTTGATTCTGGCGATTTCTTGTTTTAGTTGTTGAAGTTCGGCTATAGAATGACTTATTTAATATCTATATTTTCTCACTTTTGACTGTTTTGGGCAATAAAAAAATCCCGCCGGCGATTGGTTCGCGAAGGGCGGGATGGGACAATAGTTTGCTGACTTTTACCAGGCCTGGATACCTGCGTCGATCGGCGGGGGCAGATATTTCACGAGTTGGTCTTCAGGCATGGCGGCTGTCGGCTTCATGACCCAGATCAGCCCGGCCAAAAGTTCCAAGGTAAAGAAAAATAAATACCCTTGAAATGACCAAAAATAAATGGCCGGAGTCATGGCAAGCGCGCCCCCGAGAAAGAACCAGAAAAATGCGGTCTTCATTCTTTTACCTCTCCTTTCTGGCCTTGGGCCAGGATGATAGCACGAGCCTCGACAGTCGCAGGAAGAACCAAATTTTCTAGATCTTCATACGGCCTTTCTGTAAAAGTCGAAGTTCCTCCCACTTTTTAGAGTTATGTTTTGGTAAAATGATTTTATTTTCGTTCTAAACATTCTCTCACTAGGTCATACTTTTGTCAAATAAAAAATCCCGCCGGTGATTGATTCACGGTGAATAGCTGGTAATTGGTTAAAATAAATTTGGGCTTATAAACACCTTGACATTTGATTAATCAAAAGAAAAAGGCAATCGTTTTGACTGACTGCCTTTTGATGAATAAATTAAAAGATAAAAATATCCTCAATGCGCAGGCGAAAAACCTGGGCGATGTGGTAAGCCAACTGCAGAGACGGATTGTATTTCCCCTGCTCCAGAAAAACAATGGTCTCGCGCCGGACGCCGACCTCGTTGGCCAGAGCCTCCTGGGTCAGATCAAATTTCAGGCGCAGTTCTTTGATTTTATTTTTCATAAAATTTAGTCGCAAATTTCGCTAGGCATAGGAGCGCTCGGATGACCGTGCTCGACCCAGGTGCCGTTTTGACAAAGCCAGCTATCTTCGGGCGTGAAAACTCGCAGGCTCAAGACGACGAACAACAAGAGGATAATAAAGGCGATAGCAAAGATAAAAATCTTGCGGCCGCGCGATAGGCCTTTGTGCAGATAAGTGAAAATCAAACTATAGGCAAGCATCAAAGCGCAAACGCTATAGGCAATGGTAAAGGCGACGGTTGCATAGGCTGAATCTTGAGATTTTTGCGACAGAGACAAAAACATCACCGCGACGGCCAGAATAGTATAAACAGTGATGGCATAACGCGCCGCGTCGCCGGCGATTTTGTAGTCGCGCTCATCAGCCATGATTTCTTTGACCTGGCGTTTGGCGACGACGAGCGCCAAGAAAGCGACTACGACCGCGCCGCTCGCCAACCAATAGTTATTCATCAACACCGACTCGGAAACTAGGGCGGCCAGGACCATGACCACGATGATTTTGACCAGATTGAACTACTTGGAAGTCATATTGTGACCAGATTAATTGTTAAGTATTTCTAACAATAGTAATGTTAGAAAAATATAACATAGTTGTCAACTGCCAGTTTTCCACAGGCCAAAAACCGCCCCGAGATGATCGGAGCGGCTTTTAAAAAAATGTTTTAATACAGCGCGCGGACACCGGCAATGTCACCACTGGTCAAGGTATCTTTTTTTGTTTCCGTCTTGGCACCATAACCATACATAGTATTATCTTGATAGGCACTAGTATAATGATCATTCAAGCCATAAGAGTGTCCCAGCTCATGAGTCAAAATATTCTGGGCATCATAGACGCCATTATAAGCGCAAACCGAGCCTGACCAAGTGCTGGGGTCTGACCAATACCAATTAAATTTAGGTGCTTGTCTAGAACAGACAATTAATTAGTAATGTTTTTTGATAATTTTTTTAATAACCTTGGCCAAATTATCATCTTTCCGGTGGTTAAATCTAAATTCCATTTCT
>JAAZMX010000019.1 GCA_012798565.1 Candidatus Kuenenbacteria bacterium | reverse complement strand
TGAATACAGCGCCGTGATTTTAGCATTGGAAGAAGCCAAGAAAATGGAAACAGAAGAGATCGATTTTTTTCTGGATTCAGAATTGGTGGTGAAACAATTGAATGGAGAGTATAAGGTCAAAAATGAAGATTTGGGAAAGTTGTTTGTAAAAATTTATAACTTGCGGCAGCAGTTTAAGAAGATAACTTTTCATCACGTGATGAGAGAAAAAAACAAATTGGCGGACAGATTGGTAAACGAGGCAATAGATGGGAGATAAACAAATTAAGCTAGTTAAGTAAATTAAGTATTAATAAAAAATCCCCGAGAGCGTAAGGAGAAACTCTCCGGGATTTAGGGCCCACTTGGGGGTCACGGTTGGTTGGGTTGCCCGCCAGAGGCGCACATGCCCCCCCTATTACTAGAACCTCCGATACAGCTTTCGCAGACGGTTGATTGTTCCAGCGGTACCAACAATGGCTTTTCCCAGGGGATTTTTTTCTCCCTCTTGTTTTTCATATGCTTTCCCTTTTTGTTTGTCGGGGGGCATTTTTTGAATTATGTTTTGAAACTTAGCACTTATTTTATGGAGTGTCAAGGTAAATAAGTGACAGATATTAGGGGATAGGTGCTAAGTATTTTATTTATTGGTATGATGGATGGGCGTTTTTTGCTTTGACAAAATAGTAATTTGGTGATAATATTTGGAGAATTTTAAAACAGAAATAAAAATTAAAAAAATAGAAAGGTGCGATGGTATGAAGAGACTAGCATTTTTAGTGGTTTTGGTTTCCGCCACACTTTGTGTGGCGGCGGATGAAGAGATTGGCCGGCGAGAAAACTCTTATGATAAGGTTGTTTTTTCTCGGCCAGCAATTTTTGTCGCTTGGGGTCTGTGGGGTTATACGACCTATCAACTGCAAGAATATCCAGAAGAGTATGAGGGCATTGGACGATCTAGTTTTGGGGACCACTTGCATTTGGGCTTTGCTCTACATATGCTGGGATATATGACTTATAACTATTTTCCCGGTGCGTGGGATGACATCGAGCCCGGGGCTAAAATGCTTTATCGTTTGGGCTGGATGATTCAGCTGGATGACGTTGTCCAGCATTTGGTCATTCAGCGGCGCGATAATTTTGGCCCGGGGCTGACCGGCCAGTATAAGATAGGTCTGGTTCAGAAGGCCTATCGCTGGGCCATTGAACCGCGCCGGGACAACGACCGAATCAAGGTGATGTTGACTTTGGTCTCCGTTGGGCGCAACAACTTGTCAGTCGGTTATTTTCAGGGACCGGCGGCGCAGATCAGCTTTGGCCAGGTTGGAGTATTACCTGGCATGAATTTCAGCTCAATCTTGCTGGCTAGTTATGGTTATTGCCGGAAGACCGAGCTGGCGATTGAGCAAATTCTGATCGGGCCGGAAGTTGAGGCTCGATTTTATAAAAAAATTTATTTGTCAGCGTTCGCGGGGGTGCGGATGCTAGACAAGCGAGCCGGAGCTAGGGTGGAGCGGCTGGCTTATGGCTGGGGGATAAACTGGGGGAGATAAAGATTGGGGCGGTTAGCAGAGAAGCTGGTCGCCCTTTTTATTTTGGGGTTGTGTTGATAGTTATAAGCTGTTATACTAAAAGCGTTATAAAAAATAATAAGCCATGGCGATTAAGACAATAAAATATAAAAATATAACTTGGCATCATATTGACGAGGTGAATAAAGATGCCCTTGATTTTTTGAAATCTAATTATCGGTTTCATCCTTTGGATTTGGGAGACGTGGCTGCGGAGATAGGTGAATCCAAGA
>JAAZMX010000018.1 GCA_012798565.1 Candidatus Kuenenbacteria bacterium | reverse complement strand
TTTCCGCAGATGATTTGGGAAGTAAATTCAAAGTTTATGTTGGCGACAAATCCGATGCTTTCCAAGTGAAGTGGTAAGTTAATAGTTTTATTTGTTGAGAGAATTAATTAAATAATTCCCAGTATACCCCAACCGCTTGCGGTGGGGTTGAGCAGGTGTTATGATGGTGGCGTATGAAAATATCAGTAACGTCCCACAGTGTCTATAAAATACGCTATCATATGGTTTTTCAGGTAAAATACAGAAGGGTGCTTTTTAGTCCCCAAATAGAGAATTACGTGAAATATCTAATGAAAGGCATTCAGGAGCGCTATAATCTCGTGATAGAAGAGATAGGCTTTGATCAGAACCACGTACATATCTTTATAGGCGCGCCACCGACTAAATCCCCCATGGATATATATACCATCATTAAATCAGTTACGGCCCGTCAGATCTTTGTCCGTTTCCCCTGGTTGAAGATTTATGAGTTGTGGGGAGGAGAGTTCTGGAGTGATGGTAAATATGTGGGTACAGTCGGGGAGGAAACCACCGCTACCACCATCCGTAAATATATCCAACACCAAGGTCTAGACCGAGAAAACTATACCAACAGATTAAGACAGCTGAAACTTTTTAAACTTTAAACCCGCGTAAGTTCGGACGGATACCCCGTCCGCTTGCGGCGGGGTAATTCATTTTTTTATGTCCATATCTTCCCACAACCCATTCATTGTCCAAAACAACTCCAACCAGAGTAGTCTTGGCCGTGGCCTCTCTTCCCTCATCCCCAAGAAAAACAATCCGCTCAATACTCCAGAACGGCGTGCGCCCATCAACCCGGCCAGTTATTTTCCCAAAGCGAATTCTGGCGTTTCCAACCAAATTCTTCAGGTGCCCCCCGCCCTTATCCAGATCAATCCTTACCAACCCCGGCAAGAATTTGGTCCCGGCGCTCTGGAGAGCCTCAAGAATTCCATTCAAGAACATGGCATTCTCCAGCCGCTGGTTGTCACCCAGACGCTGGGCGGCAAATATGAGCTGGTGGCCGGGGAACGTCGCTTGCGCGCGGCTCGGGAATTAAATCTCAAAACCGTACCCGTGATCGTGCGCACGGCCAAAGATCTGGAAAAATTGGAATTATCCCTGATTGAAAATATCCAGCGCGAGGATTTGAACCCGATTGAAAAAGCAGTTGCCTATAAACAACTGATTGATAATTTTAATTTGACCCAGGAAGAAGCCGCCAAACGTCTGGGTATTGCCCGGAGTTCTCTCAATAATAATTTGCGCCTCTTGAATTTGCCCGAAGATATACAGCTGGCCCTTGCCTCAGGCAAAATTTCCGAGAGCCAGGCCAAGCTTATTTTGGGCGTATCCGAGGCGGATCAACAGAAAATTTTTCACCGCGCCAAGGAAGGCAATCTGACCGTCAAAGAAGTCGAACATGAAGTCAAAAAAGTCAAAGTCAAATCTTATCTGCGTACACAAAAAAAAGACCCCACCATTACTGGTTGGGAGAGTCGCCTGTCTAGTGAGCTCGGCACCAAAGTCTCCATTCGTCGCCGCGGGCACAGCGGGGGAGTGGTGGAAATAGAATTTTATTCCGACGAGGAATTAGAAAATATCATTAGTAATTTAATATAAAACCTGTCCCGACCCGCCGATTCGGCGGACAGGGAACCCGTATCCAAATGCTCTGATTTTGAATTATAATTATTACCGGTCTAGCCGAGACGTCTCGCGAGGCAGTACCAGGATAAATTTTGGAAATACTAATTATTAAAAAATTTAAAAATCGCCGACAGGCCCTCATTTTTCTTGAGGGCTTGTCTTATTTTTTCTTTGGCCAAATTAGTCTGCACAAAAGTTAGCCACTCTTCCGCCGGTTTGGTTCTTTTTTTATCCACGGTCAATTCCACCATATCACCGCTTTTCAATTTGGCGGACAAAGTCTCCATTTTGCCGTTGATCTTGGCCGCGGTGGCATGGTCGCCGATATAGGTATGTATATGATAGGCAAAATCAATTGGCGTCGAACCTTCTGGTAAATCAATAACGTCGCCCTTGGGCGTGAAAACAAAGATCCGGCTCTTGAAAAAATCCATTTTCAGCTTATCCAGATATTCTTCCGGTTGCCGAGCATCATCGCCCTGTTTCAAAAGCGTTTTGATCCATTTCAATTTTTCCGGATCAACCGGAATTCTCGCTTTTTTTCCGGAGCGTTCTTTGAAAGACCAATGCGCCGCGATACCCCACTCTGCTTCCGCTTCCATATCTTTAGTGCGAATCTGGAACTCCACGATTTTATTATCATAATAAACAGTCGTGTGAAGCGATTGGTAGCCATTGGGTTTTGGTTGAGCGATATAGTCCTTGACTCGTCCGGACATTGGTTTGGCTATGGAATGAATTAGTCCGAGTACGCGGTAGCATTCATCAGTACTATTAACGATGATACGCAGCGCCACCAGATCATAAATCCGGTCAATATCCATGTCTTTGCGTAATAGTTTCAAATATAAGGAATAATAATGTTTGGCCCGGCCATAAACATCAAAACCATCAAAACCAGCCTCTTTCAGGATTTGTTTCATTTTTTTAATCACTGTTTCGGCCTCTCTCTTTCTTTCCTCGTATTGCTTTTTGGAAATTTCTATTGTCCACCGGTATTCTTCCGGATAAACATAGGGAAAAGCCAAATCTTCCATCTCGTTTTGGAGCTCATTCATGCCGAGCCGGTTGGCGATCGGCGCGTAAATCTCCAAAGTTTCCTTGGCGATCCTTTGCTGTTTGACTGGCCGGAGCGCGTAAAGGGTTTTCAGATTATGAATTCTATCGGCAAATTTTATAAACACCACCCGGACATCCTCAGCCATGGCCACAAACATCTTGCGCAAGTTTTCCGCGTATCTTTCCAAACCGCGGTATTTGATTGTTCCGAGCTTGGTGATGCCCGCGACCATATCCGCGATTTCTCCCCCGAAATCTTTTTTGATTTCTTCTATAGTGTGGCTGGTTTCTTCTGGCACATCATGGAGTAACCCGGCAATCACCGTCGGCATATCAATGTCCATTTCTGCCAATTTATAAGCAGTTTCCAGCGGATGCTGAATATAATCCTCGCCACTAGCGCGTTTCTGGCCAGCGTGCGCTTTTTCTGCCACCTCATAAGCCAACTGGACCATAGTCAAATCAGCCTCCGGGTGTTTTGATTTTATTACTTCCAGGATTCTTTCAATTGTCATAGACAATTAGTAACAGTTAACTTTAACTTTATCTTTATTCTATGATTTTTTGAGCAAAAAGGCAATTTTTCCTGTCATCATTGTTTTTATGTTAGCCATTTTATTCATTAATATGAATATAGTCCTGCAGAAGATGAGATACATAGGTAACACCCATAAATTGCCCAAAGTAAAAGTTTTGGGTAAAATCAAAGGTTAATTCTAATGTATTTTATCTTATGAGAAATTACCAGGAACGCGGTTTAATATGTCTTGATCTTTGGC
>JAAZMX010000017.1 GCA_012798565.1 Candidatus Kuenenbacteria bacterium | reverse complement strand
GCCAAAGATCAAGACATATTAAACCGCGTTCCTGGTAATTTCTCATAAGATAAAATACATTAGAATTAACCTTTGATTTTACCCAAAACTTTTACTTTGGGCAATTTATGGGTGTTACCTATGTATCTCATCTTCTGCAGCCCAAATCAAAAACTCCCCATTATGAGGAGTCAAACTATTTTTAAAAACAATGTGGTGGTTCCTACGTGGAACCACCACAGCCTTTTGCGCGCCTTTACTTTTTTTTGCCGCGCTCCTTGGCCTTCTTGATGCGCGCATCTCTCTTAGCGCGATCGGCTGCCTGTTTTGCAGCGGTACTTTTTCCCATAATGACCTCCTGTCACAAGGGTTTTATTTGCTTCCAATTCTACCCCTTTAAGGGTTTTATTTGCTTCCCATTCTACCCCCACCCCTCAAAAAAGTCAAGACCCCAATCAAAAACTCCCCCGAAGGGGAGTCTAAATGTCATTTGGTGCGGACGGGGAGACTTGACCTCCCACGGGTTGCCCCACATGCACCTCAAGCATGCGCGTATACCAATTCCGCCACGTCCGCAAAGTATATAAATTTTCAAACTTGTAGCCAATTTCCGCCACGCCAGCCTCGACTAGTCACCGACTCTAGGCGGGTCCGCAAATGAATAAAAGTGATTTGAAAAATCACTTTTATTATAACTTAAAAAATACTTTCGGCCAATTATTTGGTGCTCTTTTTTACTTTCAGTCTTTTCTTGTAATCAGGCAGGAAATACAATTTGGCGCGTCGGGTTTTAATTTCTTTGACCACTTCAATCTTGTCAATCAAAGGTGATTTTAAAGGAAAAATTTTCTCCACACCGATATTATTATGGGAAATTTTTCTGACCAAAATCGAACCATTGATTGTTTTGGGCTTGCGCACCGACAAGATGATTCCTTCAAACACCTGGACTCTGGTCCTTTCTTTGCCCTTAGCGTCAATGTCTTTTATCTTTTCATGAACACGAACAGTCATCCCGGCTTTCAATTCTTCCGGCCCTGTTTTCTGTGCCCTTGCTTCTTCTGTGGTTTTCTTTTCCTCTGACATATTTTTATGATTATTTAAATTTATCATTAATCCTTATCTTACTGTAATCCTGTTATTTTGTCAATATTTCTCCCGTTGTGACACTTTGGGCGCCCTGTCCCAGACTAGTTCAAAAATAGCTTTAAGTGAATTAGCAAAAGATTGGCTTTGAATTTCAAAGGCCGCTTTTTCACCGGGTTTGAATAAAACGCCAATCACAATATCGTCGTAAATCATTATTTCCGCCGCTGGTGAAAAAGGAAATTCGTGTTCTAGCCAGCGGTACTCAGTTATTTTTTGTTTGTCTGGCGCACCCTTGTAAGTGGTGTTATAAAACTCTATTGCTTGATCGCTTTTTCTCACCAAAACTCTTTCCCTCACTTTCAATTTTGTCCTGGCTTTGGCGTGTTCTTTGCCAAACTCATCCATGTCTGGCAAATACTGCTCTAGGTCCAGAATGGAATAGATAATCCCTTTGGCTTCCAGGCTATGCTGGTAAATATTTTCAATACCGGCCAAACCCTCAAAGAATTTTATTGATGGTTTCAAATCTGTTTTGTATAGCGATTGCAAATCCGGCAGGATTTCCTCGGCCTTTTCCAGATTTTTGTCCGCGATGTTTCTCTTGCTGATTAGATAGTTTTTCAAGCGGGTAGGAGACTCGGCCACATAAATTTTTTTCTTATTCACCACAGAGCGATTTGCTATGCCATAAAGTGACAAGCGCTCCAAAATATCATAACCAGTGGTTCTATTTAGATGAGCCGCCTTGGAAATCTGGCCCACCGTGCCCTTGCCCAGTCCCAAAAGAGCCAAATAGATTAAGGCTTCATTATGTTGCAGGCCCAGAGCTTCTAATTTTTCTACGGTTAGATTGTCCATAATCGTATTATAGCTCAACTCCCAGAAAGTGTCAAGAGCTTTTGACTATTAATTTTAATCATATTTTTTATTGGCTAATATTAAATAAAATATTTAATATTTTTTGTTAATTATAATTGCCAATATTGCCATTTTGTGGCATAGTATAGAGAGATAAGATGTGGCTGAAAATGAAAAATTGATTGCAATTTGACAATTTATATAAAGGATAAAAAATGAAAAAACTCATGAATTTGATCGGCCAGCTCCGGATCTACTCCCTAGTAGATCTAGTATTACTCCTAGTGGCCTCCCATGCCACTACTGAACAGTTCGTCGGGTCAGTATGTTTATGGATTGGTTTCCTGTTGTTTTTGGAAGCCAACCACAGACATTCATACCGAGCCCGCTTCCCCAAAGGAAGCTGGGCAATATTGTGGGGAATCGGCCTGTGGTTCTTTCACAGCACCGAAATCTTCATCCTCATTCTTCTGGGGATTCTATATACCCAGAAGAATAAGGGAAGCTTCGCGGCCATCTCCCCGATAGTCCGCGGACTGCAGTCCCTAGTCCTTGTCGGTGGGATCATGGGTTTTGATCACTCTCTGCCGTGGATCGCCGGTGCTCTGACTGCGTTCCGAAACTTTCTCGGCGACCTTCGAGACGTCGAGAAAGACGAGGCGGAGGGGAAGATGACGATCCCGGTATTCCTCAGTCCCGGCCAACTCCCTCCATTTATCCGGAACATTCACTTATATGGCTGCTGGCTGACCAGCTCTGTTTGGTGGATGTTCTCGGGGTTATCCATTTGGTGGATCCTCATCACCTGGATAATCCAAAAAAAATCTTACCACTGGACAGCAAGATAAAAAATAAAAGAGGAGTTAACTAAACTAGCGGGTTTGCTCGCTGGTTATCTCCGCCACCGGTAATTCTGACACCCACCCAAATGAAGCACTTCGTTTGGGTGGTTTTTATTTTTTCTTGCTTATAATTTTCCTTGATTTTTTATCCTCAAAATGTTAAACTAAACGCAGTTTATTGTATTATTTTTATTTTTAATCTTGCTTGTCTCGCTTAACTCGCTTGACTTGCTTATCGCTTTTTTTATGTCTGGACATTCCAAGTGGGCGACCACCAAACGCGCCAAAGCCATTGTCGATGCCAAACGCAGCAGCGCCTTTACCAAATTTGGCAACAATATCACCATCGCCGCGCGTGATGGTGGCGACCCGGCCACCAATTTCAAATTACGCATGGCTATTGACAAAGCCAAATCCGTCAGTATGCCCAAAGAAAATATTGAGCGCGCTATCAAGCGCGGGACTGGTGAGCTCGGCGGCGCGTCCGTGGAAGAGGTGATGTATGGCGCTCTTCTGCCGGGGCAAGTCGCCGTGATTATCAAGTGTTTGACTGACAACAAAAACCGCACTCTTAATGAGGTGAAAATATTATTACAAAAAAATAACGCCCAGTTGACCGATCCGAGCTCTATCGCTTGGCAATTTGATAATCGCGGCGTGATACGCATCAATCAGACTGATCTTGCTGGTCGTGATAAAGATGAATTGGAACTGGCCATTATCGATGTTGGCGCCGAGGACCTTGTCTCTGACGAGGAAGAATTGGTTGTCTACACCAACCCCAAAGAACTCCAGTTGGTCAAAGAAAAATTAGAAGCTGCTGGTTATAAAATCGCCAGCGCTGATCTGGAAATGGTACCCAAAGAAAAAGTTTCCTTGGAGGGTGATGCGCTGGACAAGGTGCTCAAGATTTTTGATTTGCTTGATGATTTGTCTGATTTGAGTGACTATTATACAAATCTGGAATAACCCTTAAACCTGTCCCGACCGACCCCGATGGACATCGGGGGAGCGGGGGGTCACACCTAGGCACGCATTTACTATAATCAATATAATTCCGTTGTGGCACGGGTTCCCTCGGCTCCGTTCCACTCCGCTCGGGACAGGCTTAATAAAAACATTAAAAATCATGCTCATTTTAGGTCTTGATCCCGGCTATGCCCGCGCTGGCTGGGGTATCGTCCGCCAAGAAAAAAATTCTCTTCAGCCTATAGCTTTTGGTTGCCTGGAAACTCGGGCCAAACTCTCCCATCCCGAGCGCCTGCAAAAGCTCCAAGCTGAGCTCCAAAATATTATTGCCAAATATCGACCCGACGAGCTGGCCGTTGAAGAGCTCTTTTTTTTTAAAAATCTCAAAACCGCCCTGCAAGTTGCTGAATCGCGCGGCGTGATTCTCGCCACAGCCTTTGCTTGTCATCTGCCGGTTCATGAATTTACTCCCCTGCAGGTCAAACAAGCTATTACCTCCTACGGTCGAGCTGATAAAAACCAGATTCAACAAATGGTCAAATTGATTCTTGGCATGAAGACGATTATTCAGCCCGATGACGCCGCTGATGCCATGGCTATTGCCATCACCTGCGCCCATTCAATCGTTAAAAAATATTAGTCATGAAAAAATATCTCAAAATAGCCTCTATTTCCTCAGAGCTCCACCCATTTTCCAAGACCGGCGGGTTGGCCGATGTTGCCGAAAGTTTACCCTCAGCGCTCCATCTTTTAGGCCACAAAGTTATTTGCCTCACTCCGCTCTACGGCAAAATAATTGATAAACAAAAATTAAATTTACAATTAGTCCGAGAAAATGTGGAGCTAATTATAGATGTTCAAAACAAAATTCTGGTCAATTACTGGCAAGGATTACTTCCTGGCGGCCCCATTGTTTATTTTGTGGAAAGTGAAAAATATTTTTCCCGCCAGGAAAAACTTTATGGTTCCAGTCACGAAAATGCGCGTTTTTTATTATTCAACTTGGCTGCGCTCAAGCTCCTGACTATTCTCAAATTCAAAGCCGACATCCTGCACTGTCATGATTGGCATACTGGTTTGATTCCCTATTTTCTCCGCCGGGATTTCAAAACATCTTCCACTCTGAAATCCGCGGCCACCATCTTCACCATTCACAATATTATCTATCAACTCGGCCACAACTGGTGGGAAATTCCCGCCGAAAAACGTGACGACGGTAAATCCAAATTGCCCTCTTTTGATGACCCACTTTTGGAAAATATCAATTTTGCCAAACGCGCTATTCTCAATACTGACCTGATTAGCACTGTTTCCGAAAATTACGCTCAGGAAATTTTGACCAAAGACAAAGGGCAGGGTCTTAACGTGCTTTTAGAGAATCGTCAAGACCGTCTTTA
This sequence comes from Candidatus Kuenenbacteria bacterium, assembly GCA_012798565.1. GTDB lineage: Bacteria > Patescibacteriota > Patescibacteriia > UBA2196 > GWA2-42-15 > JAAZMX01. The sequence goes on along the minus strand of JAAZMX010000017.1, from coordinate 7,056 downwards.
TGGTATCATTAATGGTATTGAAAATGACGATTACAATCCCCAGACTGATCCCGGACTCAAACTCAATTATTCCTACAAAAACATCGAAGCCAAAGCTGTCAATAAAGCCTGGCTCCAGAAAAAATACGGTTTATCTATTGTTCCTGATTTGCCCCTCGTGGTTATGTCTTCGCGCTTGGCTTTTGAAAAAGGTTTCAGCTTAGTCTTGGAAATATTAGAACACCTGGTTCGTTATAACATCCAAATGATTATCATGGGCGATGGCGACAAAAATTATATCAACCAGATTCTCAAAATCAGCAAAAAATATCAGACCAAATTGGTCTGGACGCCCTTCTCGCAAAAAGATGAAACCAGTCTTTATGCCGGCGGTGATCTTTTAGTTTTGCCCTCTAATACCGAGCCTTGTGGCTTGAACCAGCTCAAAGCTTTGCGTTACGGCTGCATCCCTATCGTTCATTCCATTGGCGGGCTGAAGGATACTATTACCAACTTTGATTTTAATAATCGCGCGGGCAATGGTTTTGTTTTTACTAATTATAGTGCCCTGTCCTTTTACGGCGCTATTATGCGTGCCCGGGAGTATTACAAAAATCAGACGCTCTGGAAGAAATTAGTCAGTCAAGCCATGTGCCTGTCATATTCCTGGGACTTGCCTGCTAGCCGTTATGTCCGCCTATTCAAAAAAGCCTTGAAGTCGCGGCCAAAAACCGCTTAATTTGTTTTTCCTTCCTGCTATATTGGCGGGCTCTGAAATTTTGGATTTTATATTTATAAAATATGCTCTGGTTAAATTTTCTTCATTTCTATCAACCGCCCACTGCTTCTGATGAGCAGATTAGAGACATTGTCAAAAGCTGCTATCAATCCTGGGCTGATTTTTTATTAATCAACAAAAAAGTTAAAGTGACTGTCAATCTGACTGCCTGTCTGACCGAGCGCCTGTTCCAATTGGGCTACCAAAAACTGTTGAACCAATTCGCTTGTCTGGCTGAACGCCAACAGATTGAATTTGTAGAATCAGCCGCCTTTCATCCTATTTTGCCGCTCTTGCCGGATCAAGAAATTATCAAACAAATTAAAATCAATCACGACATCAATTCCCGCCACCTCGGCCCGGCCTATCAACCGCGTGGTTTTTTCCCGCCCGAGATGGCCTACAGCCAAAAACTCGCCGTTATTCTAGGGCGCCTAAAATATCAGTATCTTATTTTGGATCAGATTGCCCTTGATGGCACCCTAAAGACAGCGATTGACCCTAGCGTTAAATATAAAATCAAAAAAACCAAACTGACAGTTGTTTTCCGCGATCGTCGCTTGTCGCAAACTTTTGTCCCAGAAAAAATTCAGGAGTTATTCTCAGGCAATTATCATAATAATCAGATCCTTATTACCGCCACCGATGGGGAGCTCTATGGCCACCGCCATTGGAATTGGTGGTCCGGTTATCAGGAAATAATAAAAAATAAACAAGTTCAGACCGCCACCTTGGGTGAATATTTGAAAAATATTAAAAAGACGCAAGAAGTTTCTCCTCGCCCCAGCTCTTGGGAATCCAGCCCTTCCGAGCTCCGCGCTAGTCATCCTTTTGCTCTTTGGTTATCTCCAAATAATCAAATTCAAAAACAACTTTGGCAATTAGCCAATTTTGCTTTAGAATTAAATTACCAATACAAAAAAGATCCCAATCATTTTGCCTCCCGTTTGCACTTAGAACGCGGTTTGGCCAGCTGTACTTTTTGGTGGGCTTCGGGACGCGATTTTGCTCTTTTTGATTCCCCGGCTTGGAATCCCGGTGAAATCGAAAAAGGTGCTCGGGAATTAATTTTTTCTATCCGTTCTCTAGCCAGCGTGTCAGCCAAAACCAAAATTAAAGCGGAGCTGGCTTTCTCCGCTCTGCAAAAAAATATTTGGCTCACGCATTGGCGTGCCAACTAACTATTTTTTTATGAATCGCTTTGACAACCTTTCTGTTCTTTTGGACAACGAACAGTATTTCTTTCAGCTCTTTGCCAAACACCTGAAAGAAATTAACCCCCTGGCGGAAAAAGTTCTCTTCCATCAACTGTTTTTTATCAAGCGTCATATCGGCGATGACTTCTTACACTATGTGGTTGAGCATCGTCTGACTTTGGCGCTGGAAAATGGACTCAAAACCAAATGCCGCGTTTACTCCATTAGTTTTTCCGGTCATGGCCGTCGGTCAATGTATCAGGCTATGTCTTTGGTTTACGGCAATAAATTTGGTTCCGGAGAAGTTGTCATCCCCAAGCCCCTCTGGTATGAGGAAAAAACGATGTCCTTTTTCTATTTGGGCATACCGGGTGATACGCTTTTGGAACACCTAAAAAACGGTCATTTGAATTTAGATTATTTTAAAAAAATAGCTCATGCCCTCCGGCGTTTACACGCCACGAAATCTCCCGCTGGTATTTTTAAAATCCATGATTTTTCTCTCAATTATCTGGATCCGACCGCTGTTTTGTCCCGGCCGCAAAATAATCAGGACCCCATGAAAGCCGCCATTCTCAAGCAACTGGGGAATCTTTCTCACCTCAAAGCCGAATTTATCAAAGACAAAAACATTCTCTCTCATGGCGACTTTCACCCGGAAAATATTATCATCGACAAATTTGACAGTGCTCGCTTGGCCCTCATAGATTTTTCTGAAGTTTGTCTGGCTCCGTGTTATTATGATCTGGCTTCTTTTCTTCTGCAGTTGCGCCTGATGAGTCTCGGTTATCTGGATGCCAAGACTTACCGGCAAATAGAAAAAACCATCTTGCGTTACTACTTTGGCCAGACAAAACTCTCCGCTGAGGTCACCCGCGGGCTTCATCTTTATCAGGCCTGGACCGCCCTCAAGAACGCGATTTACTCCATGATCTTTATTGAGGAGCACAACCGTCATTATGCCGCCTATCTTATTTCTCTTTCTGTTGAATTTAGTCAAAAAATTAAATAAATTCCCATGCCTTCAAAAAAAATAAAAGTACTCTTTGCCAGCTACGAGTGTGCCCCTTTTTATAAAGTGGGCGGTCTGGGCGATGTGGCCTGCAGCTTGCCCAAAGCCCTCAGCAAATTAGGCGCTGATATCCGAGTCGTCTTACCCTACTATCTAGCCATCAAGAAAAATTATCCTAGTCTAAATAAAATTTCCTCACTCAAAATTTCCATTGCCGGTGAGCAATTGGCTGTTGATATTTTTGAGAGTCAATTACCCGGTTCCTCGGTGCCAGTTTATTTTTTGGCCAATAAATATTTTGCCGTCGCTGATATTTTTGACGCCGCTAGCCGTTTTCGTTTCACCCTCTTCTCCGCCTTGCTGGCCAGAGCAGGGGAGTTATTTCACTGGCAGCCAGACATTATCCATCTCAACGACTGGCACACCGCCCTGGTGCCCACTTTTCTCAAAAAAAGTCAGCCAGCCGTCAAAACGATTTTTACTATTCACAACCTGGCATACTCGGGTGGAACCTCGCTGCAGCTTCTAGCGCGTTTCGGTCTCGCTGCCAGTGATTTTTCTTCGCTCAAAAATAACACACTCAACCCACTGCGTGAGGCTATTAGCCAAAGTGACCTTATCACCACTGTCAGCCCGACCTATGCCAAAGAGATTTTGACTCCGGAATTTGGTTGCGGCCTAGAGGATGTTCTCCAACAAATAAAAAAAGACTTATCTGGTATTCTCAACGGCCTAGATTACCAATTTTTCAACCCGACTAGAGACCCTTATCTCAAAATCAACTATTCCCAGAAAAGTTTGTCCAAAAAAATTTTTAATAAACATTTTTTACAAAATAAAGCTGGTTTGCCGACCAATTCAGCGGTTCCCCTCGTTGCCCTGATTGGCCGCCTGGCCAGCCAGAAGGGTTTTGATCTTTTGGCCAAAATCCTGCCGGATATTTTTCAACTACCGGTTCAATTAGTTATTCTTGGTTCTGGTGAAAAGTGCTATGAGGAGACCCTCACTCTCTTAAGTCAAAAATATCCGCGCCAATTTCGTTTTTTCCCGATTTTTGATCCAGCTCTCGCCAACCAGATTTATGCCGGCGCCGATATTTTTGTTATGCCCTCGCGTTATGAACCCTGCGGTTTGGGGCAACTGATTGCCATGCGTTATGGCACCTTACCCTTGGTCCGTGCTACCGGCGGCCTGAAAGATACAGTCATCAATTTCACTGGTAAAAATACTGCCACTGCCACTGGTTTTGTTTTTAAAGACTATGATTCAACTAAGCTATTCGCCGCCCTTAAACGCGCCATTAATCTTTTCCCCAATCATAAAATCTGGCGAAAATTACAGCTAAATGGCATGTCGGCTGACTTTTCCTGGTGTCGATCAGCCAGACAATATTTGCGGCTTTACCGCCACCTCCAAAACTGATCGCTACTTGATTTTTTAGGCCCTGATGCTATACTATTGGCACAGAGAGGGGCCTTTTTATTTTAAACTTATTTAGCTTTTTATGACCTTTGACCCGACTTTTTTGAAGAAAATAGAGGAAAAACTTTTAGCCGAAAAAGAAAAAGTAGAGCACGAGCTCGCTGAGTTCACTGTCAAGACTGGTGCCGGCCAAGAAATAGTTTTTCCGGAATATGGCGATCAGAGCGGCGAGAACGCTGCCGAAGTCGCCAGTTTTGATAGTGATTTATCCCTAAAGAATGTTTTGAATGACACCCTGCGCGATATCAATTCTTCCCTAAAACGTTTGTCGGAAAACACCTATGGCATTTGTAAATATTGCGGCCAGGAAATCAGCCGTGAGCGCCTGGAGATTCGCCCCACCTCCTCCTCGTGTATCGATTGCAAAAAGAAATTCTCCGGAGAATAATTCCACTAAATCAACTTAACTAAACGGTCTATGACGATTTGCAATCGCAAATGGCTGGTCTTATTAGTAGGGTTGATTTTTTTTATGGCTGATCGTTTTTTAAAATATTTTTTTCTTCTTCAGCCGACCCAGCCGCCAACTCCGCTTTTTCACTACTCTCCCAATCCAAATTTGGTATTCAGTTTACCCCTGCCTTCTGCCGTCCGCCCTGTTTTTTATTTTTTTCTTCTCCTGATTATTATTATTCTCGCGAGTCTTTTCCTACGCGCCTGGCATCACTCGCAACTCCTTTCCTCATTTGCCCTCTGGTTTATTCTGCTTGGCGCCGTCAGCAATACCTTTGATCGCTTCCGCTATGGCGCGGTCATTGATTATCTCGATTTAGGATTATTGTCCATTCTCAATCTGGCCGACATCATGATTTCCGCCGGTCTTGGGTTTTTAATTTATAATCTTTTCTGGAAAAGAAAAATTGTTTAATAGTTTTGAATTTTGAATTTTATTTATGTCCACCAAAATTCTTTCCGCGGCCGTAGTCGGACTCAATTGTGAGTTGGTGGAAGTCGAAGCTGATTCCATCAACGCGCTGCCCAAATTTATTGTCGTTGGTTTGCCTGATATGGCTGTTCAGGAGTCCCGCCAGCGGGTGCGTTCAGCTGTCAAAAACTCTGGTTTTCCCTGGCCGCGCGGACAAGTCACTGTCAATCTGGCTCCGGCTGATTTAAAAAAAGCCGGCCCGGCTTATGACCTGCCTATCGCCCTGGCTATTTTAATTGCCGGACATTCCTTGGTGCTACCCGCTGATTATAGTGATGCTCTCTTCGTCGGCGAATTGGCTCTGGACGGTCACCTGCGCCCGGTCAATGGCGTTTTACCCTTGGCTATTATGGCGCGCGACAAGGCCATTAAAAAAATTTTTGTACCCACGGAAAATGCCGCCGAAGCCGCCTTGATTACTGATTTGGAAGTTTATCCAGCTACCTCTTTGACCGAGGTTGTCTTGCATCTGACCGGTGAGGCGCCCATTGGCCAGTTTCAAAAAAGTGAGACTCTTTCCGAGTCGCCCGGTGATATTCCTTCCAAGTTTGACATGGCTTATGTGCAGGGTCAGGAACACGTCAAGCGCGCTTTGGAAATCGCCGCGGCTGGTCAGCACAACATTCTCATGTCCGGTCCGCCCGGCAGTGGTAAAACCCTCTTGGCCAGGAGCATGCCGACTATCTTGCCGGAAATGACTCTGGAAGAATCGCTCGAAGTCACCAAGATTTATTCCGTGGCTGGTCTTTTGCCACCGGCTGAACCGCTGATCCGCGTCCGCCCTTTTCGTTCGCCCCATCACACCGCTTCCGGCGTTTCTTTGGTCGGCGGCGGCGCTTGGCCCAAGCCCGGTGAAATTTCCCTGGCGCATCGTGGCGTTTTATTTCTGGACGAATTTCCCGAGTTCCCTCGCTTAGTTCTAGATTATTTGCGCCAACCGCTGGAAGACGGCATTATCAATATCTCTCGAGCGGCCGGCACTCTGCAATTCCCCGCCAAGTTTATTCTCCTCGCCTCCATGAATCCTTGTCCCTGTGGCTATTACAGCGATCCGGAAAAAAATTGTACCTGCACGCCCATTCAGATTGCCAATTATCAGAAAAAAATTTCCGGCCCGATTCTCGACCGTATCGATATTCATATTGAGGTGCCGCGAATTGATTTTCAAAAATTATCCGCCACCGAATCCGGTGAACCCTCGGCCGCCATCCGCGCGAGAGTCAATGCCGCGCGTTCGCGCCAACTCATGCGCTTCCAAAACACCAAGCTGGTCAGCAATGCCGAGATGAGCTCCGAAGATGTCCGGCGCATCTGCCAGACTGATGCTGCTACCCAGGATCTGCTCAAACGGGCAGTCCAGCAGATGCGCTTGTCAGCCCGGGGCTATTACCGTATACTAAAACTAGCTCGGACCATCGCCGACCTCTCTACTGAAGAAAACATCAAAACCGAGCATGTAGCCGAGGCTCTGCAGTATCGGCCCAAGGTAGAATAAATTAAATTTTTAATTTTATAATTTTTAAATAAATCTTAATTTCTAATGTGTAAGATATAATAGCGTTGTTTACAGTTTAGCAGTAAAATTCATTTACTGTTAACTGTCAAACAACTATGGTTATTCACAAAAGAACGAGGCTAACGCCAATCCAACGCAAAGAATTGGTACAAAGGTATTACGAGGGTG
>JAAZMX010000016.1 GCA_012798565.1 Candidatus Kuenenbacteria bacterium | reverse complement strand
TAATCTATTTAACCAAAAATTAACAGAATGGTTAATTCATTACAATTTTGAACGACCACACCAAACTTTAGATTATCTGCCACCGATTAACTTTAGCTTTAGATATCACCATGTGTTACCTATGTACCCGTCTAGTACATTAGCTTGACTTAATTAAAAGTTTCGTATATTATAGCAGGAAAAACAATTACACCTAAGAGGAGGGAATATAAGTGTTTTTCAACTAAACAAAGGGAGAATAAAATGGCTACTATCTTTGCAATAATTCTAGCCATTTTATTACTCCCAAAAATTTATCACTCAGAATAAAGGCAAGGAGGGGCGTCATGGGGATTTTAATATTTATTATTGTGTTAATCTTGGATAATCCCGAGGTGTCCTTTTTCCTATTTTTAGCATGCCTAGGAGTCCGCATGATGTTCAATGCAGAGAAAAGATGGTAACTTTGCCATCTCCCTGCGAGGACCAAGACACCATGAGTTTGCCACTTCTCTTAAAAAGTGGCCTTTCTTTTTGATTTTTTCTTAATTCTTTCATAAAATAAATTTGTATTCGCTTCGCAAATTTTTGGATTAAATACCGCTAAAGAAAAATTTGAAATTGCCAACAATGCAACTCTGGCGCCTTTCCAAATTTTCACGGGGGATTTCCTCGCCGCCACAAGCGGCGAAATGCGTTCGAACTATTTTAAGAATACAGCACCATTCAAAAACTCCCAATCATCTTGGGAGTTTTTGAATTATTTTACTCTTAATTCACTATTCTTTAATTCGCCACAATTCTTCCTCGTAACTTTCTTTTTCTTCCTTATAAAAAATTCCTGTCGGCATCCGCCCGCTGGCCTCAAATTCCCAGGCCTTTTCCAGGGCTCTTTCCTTATTCTCCGGACTATATTTATGTTCTTCCAATTTATAAATCACGCTTCTGTACCACTCGTAACTCTGCTCTGGATTAAAAGAAACACATGGTTGCAAGATATCAACGTGAGAAAATCCTTTATGCCCAATTGCCTCTTTTATTATCTCTGTCAACTGCACCGCGTCTCCGGCAAACCCCCTCGCTACCAGACTCGCCCCGCTTTCCAAAGATAAAGCCAAAGGATTGAGTGGCGTTTTTGTTTCTCCCCACGGTGTCGTCTTGGTAATCGTCTTTTTATTGGTCGTTGGCGAGGCCTGTCCGGTTGTTAGACTGAATCTCTGGTTATTGGCCACGAGGTATGTCACATCTACGTTGTATCTCGCCGCGTGAATAAAATGTTGTAATCCTTCCCCATAGGCTCCTCCATCACCAGCCAGAGCAATCACCGTCAATTTTCTATTAAAAATTTTGGCTCCCAAGGCCGGCGGTAAAGCCCGGCCATGCAAAGAATGAAAGCCATAGGTCTTGAAAAAATTCGCCCCATTGCCAAAACATCCGATATCATAAGTCATCAAAACTTGATGCCTCTCCAATCCCAAATCAAATAAAGCTTTTTTTATGGCACCCCAAATTCCAAAATTACCACACCCCGGACACCAGGTCGGCATCACTTTGGTATTAAATTTTTCTGGTCCTAATACTGCCATAAATATAAACCCGTTAACTCTTTAACGCGTTAACTCATTAATTTTATCAATTATTTCTTCTCTGAAAAACGGCCGGCCGTCATATTTCAAAAATTTATTTTTTATTTCTATCCCGGTCTGTTGTTTAATCAGCTCGCCCAACTGTCCAGTCTTATTATTCTCCACCAACAAAATCTTTTTGGCCTTGCCTAATACTGCCCTGACCTTTTCCACTGGAAATGGCCACAAATAATTTAAATGTAAAAAATTAACCCTCTTGCTATTATTGATTTCTAATTTCTGCTTTCTGACTTCTTCCAGCGCGTCGCTAATAGTTCCCTTGACCGATCCCCAGCCGACAATCGTCAGATCAGCCTCGCTTTCACCATAAAGTTCCGGCTCTCTTAATTCACCACTGATTAATTTTATTTTAGCGAAACGCTTGTCCATCATCTGCTGGCGGATATCCGCTTCCTCACTGGAAAAACCTTCTTCATCATGTTCATCAGAATTCGCCAAATGTACTCCGCCCTCTTGGCCCGGCACCGCTCGCCAAGACACTCCGCTTGCCGTTATCTCATATCTTTTATATTGTGCCACCCTCTTTAATTCCTCATCACTCAAAAATCCTTCCCTTTTTGTTTTTATTTTGTCGCGCTTTAAATCAGTTATGGTAAAATCCGACTCTGACAGCATCTTATCTAGGAGCACGATTACCGGCACCTGCCACTTCTCTGACCAGTCAAAAGCCTCTTGAATCAAATAAAAGGCTTCCTCCGCATCACCCGGTGCCACCACAATCCTGGGAAATTCACCGTGTGAAGCATACAAAACAAAATTCAAATCACCCTGGTCTGTCCAGGTCGGCAAGCCGGTCGCCGGTGCCGGCCTTTGGGAATTTATCACTACCAATGGCGTTTCCGTCATTGCCGCCAAACCCAAACCTTCTACCATTAAAGAAAAACCGCCGCCCGATGTGCCTGTCCCTGCTCTGGCCCCGGCCAAAGACGCGCCAATCGCCACCCCGATAGCTGAGATTTCGTCTTCCGCCTGATGCACGACTATTTGGTTTTCTTTCTGCTTCTCTATTAAAGTGTGTAATATTGAAGTCGCCGGCGTCATGGGATAAGCCGCATAAAAATTACAACCAGCCTGTAACATTCCTTCAGCTGTTGCGTCATTGCCTGTTAAAAATAAGCTTTCTCCTGCGGTTTCTCTACCCCAAGACCAATTAGTTATGGCTCGCTTCGCCGAATAATTTTTAATCAAATAATCATAACCGGCACGCGCCGCTTGTTTGTTTGCTTTAACTACAGCTTCACCTTTGCGTCGAAAATTTTTCTCTATCTCCGCTTCTACCAACTGAATATTAAAATCGATTATAAAGGCCAAGGCTCCCAGGGCTACCGTATTACGCATCATCAATCCGCCATTATCTTCTGCTATTTTACCCAAAGGTAAATCTATCAGATTAATCTCTGCCCAGTCTTCACTGTCCAAATTCAGCCCGTCAAAAATTATAAATCCGCCCGCTTTAATTTCCGCTTTGTGCAACTCCGCCGTCTTTTTGTCCAAAGCCAAAAGCACGTCAATCTTTTTTGTCGTCGATTGCACCGGCCCTTCGGAGATATTCAATTGATAGGTATTATGTCCGCCGCGAATAAGTGATGGGTATTCACTATAGCCAAAAATTTCTGCGCCACTTTGAAATAAAGCGCGCCCCAAAATCAAACCAGCTGCCTTGATCCCAAAGCCAGCTTCCCCGCCGATTTTTATTGCTACTTCTCTTTTTTCTCTTATATCCATAATAAAAATCATTATTTATATTATAACAAAAAAATTCCTTAGTACCAAATATTTTTAAAAACACGACCTTGTCTAGATCGTGTTTGCTTTATCTCCAAATATATTATCGACAGTCTACTCTGTTGGTACTGCCTCTATTTCCGTGCTCTCATCAAAACTTTCATTCAACATCTCTGCTTCTATCGCTGGATGATCATCACCCTCCGTGCTAGTGATTTCTTCGTCCGGGCCTGCTTCAGTGGCCTCCCCAGCCACTTGGCCATCCGCTGGTGGCGGCTCCGCTGCCGGTTCCTCGGCGGTTATTTCTTGAGTGATTGAGCCTTCAACTGCTTCTAGTTCTGTTGCTGGTTGTTCGCTACTTGCCTCGCTGACTTGCTCTTGGCTTGCTTCTATTATTAATTGTTCATTACTAACTGATAATTGAATTTCTTCCACGCTTCCATCCGACACAAATAACTTGGCTTCGGGTGAGGCAAAGGCGTGCCAGTCAAAAACTATATCCAAAAATTGTTTCTTTTCCAAAACTATTTTGAAGCCATCATTGGTCTTTTCCGTTATTTTATATTGTCCCTCAATAAATTCATTTGGAGTCGCCGTCACAATAGGAGAATATTCATATCCCTTATCAAACCTGATCTCAACTTCAGTTGCCCCGACCAAAATCTTGGCCTGGCCAACCGCATCCTTATTAAAATAAATATGATCTTCAACTATAATATCACCCTCAAATATTGCTTTGTCTCTCACTGTGAGTTTCGAATATTGATAATCTTGGGCCATCTCAATTTCTTCTTCCCCCCCTTGCTCCTCAAACACTTTTATCCGGTTATTAATCTCCAAAATATACAAAGACAGCTCCTCAATTTTCTCCAAGTTCAATCTATTGGCCTCAAAAATATCAACCACGCCGCTTTTCATCTCGACACCTGGCAGATGATTATGTTCTTGGATATAAAGGCCAAGATCATCCAAAGATAACATCTGATAATCATCCGGGATAATTTCGTTATATGGGTTATTGAAATACTTGGCAAATACATAATCTGGGTTGACATAAGCGGTGGCGCTCTTATAAACATTACCTGTAACCACGATATCACCCGCCACTGCAAACTCCATAGCTTCCCATGGGGTAGAGGTGCCCACACCTACCCGGCCATTACTATTAACAGAAAAAATATCTGTGGTTGTAGTGGTGCCCACTTGAAACAACTTTTCTATGCCTCCCGTCGATCTGGAAATATGAAATTTGGCCGTAGGCGCGGCAATCCCCACGCCTACTGTGCCAGTCGCCACTGTGGTGCCAGTATTTCCCAGCCCGTTGGCAAAAATAATATTGCCTATAGTGAGTGTGTTATCTGAATTAGCTGCTGGGGTATCTATGTCATATCCAATCACGATGTTGCCAGAGCCAGTGGTGAGACTATCAGCCGTCTTATAGCCCAAGGTTATATTCTTTGAACCCGTACGTATATTATACCCGGATTGATAACCCACCCAAGTGCTAGAAGAATTTGAATAGCCAGTAGCGTTGCCCCTACCGGCTCCATAGCCCAAAGCAGTATTAGCGAAAGCGGCTGGCAAAGTATTTTCTAGGGCGAATGTGCCAATCGCCGTATTCCAAGAACCTTCTTCGGCATAAAGCAAAGCATCATAACCCACTGCCACATTTTCATTACCGGCAGTATTATAATAATTCGTTGATAACCAATGGAAGTATTATGGGAGCCGGTAAGATTTTCAATAGCGGCGGCATAACCGAGGGCAAGATTATTGCTACCCGTTGTATTCTCTTGTAGCGCTTCCCGGCCAATAGCTATATTGGTATAGCCCTCGGTATTTTCGTATAAAGCCAAATCGCCAATAGCAATATTTTCGAGGCCAATAGTATTAGAATATAAGGCTGAAGACCCTATGGCAATATTTGAATTGCCAGAAGTATTATAGAATAAAGCATAATCCCCGATAGCCACGTTTGTGCCACCATTTATATTAGAGAAAAGGGCCTTGGCACCCATTGCCGTGTTGCTACCGCCGGTAATGTTTGTATATAAACTCTGATATCCAATACCTGTATTATAACCGCCGGAGTAATTAGCAATATGTTTAGTATTGCCCCCAGCCTGAAAACCAATAAACATATTTTTTGACGCTGCTTCTCCACTCCTTATTTCAATTCCTTCGTTGCCATTATTTTCCAAAATACGCATTACTGGCAAACTCGGATTGGTTATTTTTTGAAAAACAACGTCATCTATCATAGATACTCCCGCACTACTCATTGTAGTAATACTAATATCAACCAAACCAGTAGAAGTAGCTCTGAAAGAATGCCCGCAAAAATCACTTATGCAATATTCTCTATCGCCACCCACATACATATAAATCCAACTTTGCCAGTCAATAACATTAGATAAAGTAAATTGTAATAAATAAAATTCGTCTGCTTCTACAAAAACTGACTGGGAAATCATGTTGGTATTGCCAGCTGTATGCTGGGCCTTGCCGCTAGACCAGTTCCAACCAGTGGCTGTCCAGCCGGACAAATCAGTATCAAATGTGCCATTAGATACAATATTACTGCCAAGAATTGGAGAGCTGTCTGCTCCTAAAACCGTCAAGGTTGAGGTCGGATTCATCGTCCCAATCCCTACATAGCCAGACGGATTGACATAAAATCTAGAATTTGTCTCTGAATCTTGGACCCCAAAAACCCCGGTCACTGTAGTTGTGGCCATATTGATAATCCCGGCATTCAATATTCCGGCGACCGACAAATCACCCAAAGCGCTAATATTCCCAGTCAAAGTAGAAATACCGCCAACTTCCAAGGTACCTGCCAACATAATATATTCGGCAATATCTGCTTTTTTCATCACCAACTGCTCGCCAGAAATATTCATGCCAGAAAGGCTAGTCAAATTAGTTGTCTCTTGGTTAGAACCAAAACGATTTAGGGTGTCAGCATAAATATATTGAGTAGTTGGTACTTGAGCATAGTTTATAGTCGTTATGCCAGAATCACCCTTTTCACCCTTTTCTGGTTTGGGCAAACTAGCCACAGTTTGCTCTAAACTAGCAATTTTCATCTTTAAATTATCCAATTCTAACGGAGCCAAATTGGAATAAGAAGGTATGGAGGGATCACTATCAGCCTCTTTTGCGACGAATTCTCTCTCCGAGACGATATTAACTCCAGCCACTTCGCCTTTAGAAGTTACCTTATATTTTGACCTAGCCAAAGACATAAAATGGCTTTCGTTAGCCATTGTGTCATCAATATAACCATAAAAATCTTGAGTTTCTCTGTTAATGGCCAACAACAAACCTAGGGCAGGGATTATAACCATGGCCAAAAAGTATATATGAAAAACCCTTTTTAATCCGAATTGGGGCATATTTTTATTAAAAATTAAAAACCACTGTTAAAAAGCAAAATTATCACCTAACTGTGGTTTATAAAAAACATATTAAATTAATTAACTTTATATTTATTTTTGTATTTATATTAATTATAGCAGAAAAAAGAAGATATGTAAAAACCAACATACATAGTATGTTCCTCTTCACCTCCAATAGAGCGACAAAAAAACACAGCTATCGCGAGCCGTGTTTTATCTTTCTAATTTTCCTCAATTATCCTCTTCACCTTTTCCACCGTCTCATCCAATTTTCCTTCCTTATTTATTACCACAAAGTCAAACTTATGATCATTTCTGGCTTTTAGATAATTTCTTATCTCTTCTGTCCTTTTTTTAATTACTTCCGCACTCTCATTTCTTTTTTTTAATCTCCCCAAAGCTGCTTTGAGCGATGGCGGTTTAATAAAAATAGTAATTACGGACGGAATCTTTTTTTTAATCGTTAAAGCTCCTCTCATCTCGGTCTTTAACAAAACTATTTTGCCAGTCTTCTTCACCCTTTCTAATTCACTATAAGGTAATCCATAATAAGCCCCATAATGTTCATCCCATTCGATAAATTTATTAGCCTTGAGCATCTTTTCAAATTGCTCTTTGGCAATAAAATAATAGGGCTTCCTTTGTTTTTCGCCTGGCCTCTTTTCTCTCGTCACGGTCGTGATCACCCGAACCGCCTTTATTTTTTTAGCCATCAATCTTTCAATCACCGCGTCTTGACCCGAACCAGATGTCCCAAAAATAACGATCATTTTACTTTCTTTTTTCATATCACTAAAAAATATTTAATATTCAATATTTAATATCTATCTATTTAATCCCTCCTAGAAAATCTTCCAGCTCTTTCGGCCTTTTCACTTTATACTCCCGCCAATTTCCTTCCAAATCTTTAAATCCCAGTTTCTCGGCAAACAGCCATACTCGTCCCAGTTCTTCTTGTTGTTTTTTTCTTTTTACATCGCGCGTCACATACAACTCATCTCCTACCAGACTATGGCCAATTGATTTCATATGCGCCCTGATCTGGTGCGTCCGTCCAGTCAAAATTTTTATTTGGAGCAAAGTAAAATTTTTAAATCTCTCCACTACATTATACGCCGTAGCCGCCTCTCTACTTTTTTTTGCTTTTGCCCCGCCCGCCACCATCGTACCTGACTTGGCCGACCGACCAATCACCCCTTCAATCAAATCTTCATCCTTACTCACTACTCCATGCGCCAAAGCCAAATATTCTTTTTCTGTCTTTCGCTCTTGAAACTGTTTTTTTAAACATTCAAACATCTCCTGACTTCTGGCAATCACCATGAGGCCCGAAACATCTTTATCTAGACGATGCACAATCCCCGGTCGCTTGGCATCGTCGCCGACTTTTTTTATTTCCGGATATCTTTCTACCAGCCAATCCACCAGCGTCCCGCTCTTGTGCGCGCTGTCATGATGCACCACCATGCCTGCCGGCTTATTCACTACTATATAATCTTTCTCTTCGGCGATTATTTCCACTTTTACTTTTGCCCTTAGGGCACCTGCCGATCCTGAATTGGAAAAATTTTCCTCATTATAAAATTTAGCGGGCTGACCTTTTGCCTGCTCGCCTGTTTGGCGAGCTTTTTGCCTTTTGCCTTGTACTCGTTCTCCTGCCTTCAAAAAATAATGCGCCGCCACTTCTTTCCCATTTACCAAGATCTCGCCTGCCTTTATCATCTTCTGTATCTGTGAACGCGACAAATCATCCAACTTCTCTTGCAAAAACTTGTCCAGCCTTTTCCCTTTATCTCCTGCTTCAACTATAAATTTCATAAAAAAACATTTTAACAATTTAATAATGAAGCAATGAAACAATACAACAATTTACTAATTACTAGTTACTAGTTTCTGGTTTCTACTTCCTCACCCACCTACTTGTTTTCTTGATTTTTTGCTTTCTCCCGCCCGCAACGCTTCGCGTAGCGATGCGGGCGGGTGCTTTCTTGTCTTCTCACTTCCCGCTCTGCCTCTTTCTTGCTTTTTATCTTGCCCGCCAACTGCTTCTCCCTCAATTCCTCCAAAATCCTCCCCACTTTTTTGCCCGGCTTGATTTTCAAAACCTCCATCACTTCATTCCCGTCAAGCAATGGCTTGGGTAACCGCCGGCCTTTTCCCAGCTTTTTCAATTCTTCTATTCTTTTTACCATTAGGTTAAAGCTAGACAAATAATCTTTCTTGTTTTGAGGAATAGAGCCAGAGCCGTCAATAAATCCCAGCTTCAATAAATCTTCTCCGCTATATCTTTCCCCAAAAAAATATTTTTCCAGGGTAGGGTTTTTCATCTCTGTTGCTGGTTTGGTATCAAACAAATGATGGCGGCGAATGAGCCAAGTCGCCCGTTCTGGATCAAAATCAAAATCAGGTGCCGCGGATAATTTTAATTTTTTAAAAATACTCTCGGCCAAATCCGCCCCAGTTTCATCATGCCCGCTAAATCTAATCCGATCAGCACCATCTTTTTCTGGCGTCGTGATGGTCGCTGGCTTTCCCACGTCATGAAATAATACCGCCATCACCAATTCTGCCCCAAGAACAACTTTTATATTTTTGGATTTTGGATTTTGGATTTGATTGGAAATTTGGATTTTGGATTTTTCACTAAAAATTATTGGCTCCTTAAACCTCTTTCTAAACGCCTCTGAATTTAAATTCTGCAAACACAATCTCGTGTGCGTCCATACGTCTCCCTCGCTATGCCAATTCTTTGGCTGCGGACAACCCTTCATTTTTTCAAGTTCCGGTATCAACTCTTTAAACGCACCCGACTTATCCATTAGATCAAAGGCTTCTACTGGATTATAAACAAGGGCCTTCAAAATCTCCTCTCCGATTATTTCATATGGCACTACACGCTCCTCGCCCCGCTCATCATTGATATTCTTCATTAATTTTTTTAATGCCTCCCAGGTTGTCTTTTCTATTTCGTAATTCATCTGACAAGCGAAACGAATACCCCGAAGCATCCGCGAGTAATCCTCTCGGAACCGCTCATAAGCATTACCCACTGTTCTGATTTTTTTCTCCTGCAAATCTCTTAATCCCTGAAATTCATCAATCAGTTTTTCTTTTTTTAGATTCCAAGCCAAGGCATTAATTGTAAAATCTCGCCTGCCCAGATCTTCCTCAATCTTTAGCTTGTGATCATACCTGACCTTAAAATCTTTATAACCGCCGGTCGCCAAAGAAATCTCGGTTCGTGGCAGCGCGATATCAAAAGCGACTTTCATTTTTTTCCCCGCCGGTACAAATTTATATACGCCAAAATTTTTTCCTACCAACTCTACTCGTCCCAAACCTGCCAAAATTTTTTCCAGTCTCTCAATCTCTACCCCCCTAACTACAAAATCATAATCTTTAATCTCCTTGCCACCCAGGAGTGCGTCGCGCACTGCTCCGCCCACCAAAAAAATTTCCCCTCCGTTTTCTTCTACTTCTTTTTGCCAATCCAAAAAACCACCCTCTGATAATTGCTTAATTGTCCTCTTCAAGTTTTCTAGTTTCATATTATCATCCTAACCTTTTATTACCCTTTTTTCAAGTAAACAAAAAGGAGGGCCACTAGCCCCGAATAAAAATAAATTTAAAGAGGTGTGAGCCCTCCAAATCCCTAGTGGGACTTGGAGCGCACCGGCATCTAAATTCTTCTCAAAAAATTCAGATGGTGGTGCGCGGCCAAGATTTTCCTTATTAGGGATGAAGTGCTTTTTGGGCCGATTTGTCAAAAAGCCATTTATTCTTTACCGTTCTTCTGGTAATCCCTCTATCTTTTAGGATAAAAAGTTACCTTTTTGTTTTTGTTTTGTTTTTTCGTACAGGTTCTCGTGGCTCCAGGAACCTATTACGAACAGTAAAGAATAACTATTCCAGATTTTGTTTTTGGTTTTTATTTTATCTTGGAACAATTATTCTTTGCCGTGTGAATAAATGTCCAAAAAACACTTACAATATCAGTATAGCATATTTTGACTTCTCCGTCAAAACATGATGAATCATCAATTTCTCGAATCTTTTTGCCACTCCCCCCGCTTATTCGCCCAACTTATCCACAATTTTTATTTTTTCATACCACCTCAAGGTTGCCTAGGTCAAACTTTTCTCCACAACATCTCTTCTCGGCTCTTGGCCAATTGCTAATTCGTCAGCCAGCCGCTAACCACCAAGCGACTATTATCTATCTCTGCCCCCCAACTCAACCAATTGGCAAATTGGAAATAAGGCATCGCAAATATTCCTGTGTCCAAGACCCCCTCATTTTCTATCTCGCCTTTTAAGTCATCTTTTTGTTTACTACCCTTTGTCAAAATCTGTTTTGCCAAGTCAACTGAATTAAAAATAATCAGCTTCTCCCCGGCCAAGGCGTAACCTAATTCAAAATCGCCTACCTTGGTTGTTTTGATCTCTCCGCCTGTCGTCGACTCACTCGCCAATTTGAATTTTTCTGGCACCGCCACGATTTCTTCACCCCGAGTTTTGTCCGGTAATATTTTTTCTCGCCGCTCTGGAAATTTAAATGCCAGATAATTGATTATCAGAGTTTCCCAGTTGTGCGCCACTGTCTCTCTTTTTTCCTTGTCTGTAATTTTTGTCACTATGGCATAATCATTTCTGTTCCGCTGCCACAGATTTTCTATTTGTTCAACTTTTTCCTTAGGCCGAACAACAAGATTAAATGATTGTTCAAAAATTGTATACAGTTCTTTTGTCTCTATTTTATATTTATCATTCAAATAGTCTTCCACCGCCTCAAGCGATGCCTCCTCCTCGCCGCTAGCCTCCAATATCTGTGGCCAAAAATTTTTCAAGCCTCGCAAATTGAATGTCGCTGACTGGCTGAAACGTTCTTTTTCGGCCCCTGTCTCTACCATCAGTTCTACTCCGCTCTTCTTCAATACCAATGGTGTCTTTAGAAAAAATGCTATTCTGTCTTGATCGTCAACCCTTGCTTCCCCATAAAATAATTCGCCTTCATTTTGGTCAAAACTGTTCGCCCAAATATCACTCCACCAGGACTTCTTCATCAAATCGTCGTCCTGCCAAAAACCACAAACAAAATTATCTTTTGCTTCACTGGCTGTTTGTATCTCCCAATTACTAAAAACCGGCCCTCGATCAACTGCCGTCAAAACATCTTTGTTCGCGGTAATCACGGCTACCCGATCATCGATAAACTTAAAATAAAAATTTTTCAAAAAAGCGCTCAGTTGCCCAACATCATTTTTGCTTTGAATCACCCAACCCTCACCCTCTCCTGTTCCCTCAATTGGTATCTGAAACCAAGCTACCTTTTGAATCTGCAAGCCAGCGTCCCAGATTTCTGCTGGCAGCCCTCTGTCCATCAAAAAACTTTCCAACTCGTCTTTGGCCTCCTTGTTTTGAATTAAATAATTTTTTAGTTTTTTTTCGGTCAAGTCAAATTCCAAAAATATTTTTGTCTTTTCTGGTACGTACTGCCACAGCCGGCCGCCTGTCCCTCTCCCTCTGGCCAAAACCAAAACAGCCGCTATCACTATTAGGACAAACAGGGCAATAAAAACAAAAAATTTTACTCGCTCTTTTTTCATCTTTTTTTCTTTTTGGTTCTTGTCTGGATATTATCAATTATGGCACCCTTGGTCAACCTTATCTATCCTCGCCCCTTGTTTTATCTGGACAAAATGCTAAGATAATATTTAACTAATTAATTTTCAACTATGAATATCACGCTCAAAGATCTCCCCTCTTCCGAAGTGGAGCTGACCATCGAAATCCCGCCAGCTGAATACCAAAAGTTTATGCTTTCCGGCGCTAAACAGCTTTCTGAAACCTTAAAAATTGAGGGCTTTCGTCCTGGTCGCGCTCCCTATGATATTGTTAGCAAAAAAGTCGGTGAAGGTGCCATTCTGGAACAAGCCCTCTCGGAAATCATCACTCACACCTTTGTTGACGCCGTCAATCAAAAAAAACTAGACACCCTGGGCCAACCGGAAATCAATGTTGAGAAAATGGCTCCGGGTAATGATCTGGTCTATACTGCCAAGGTAGCCATCCTGCCATCAATCACCCTGCCCGATTTCTCTGTCCTCCATCTCGATCAACCAAAGGTGGAAGTCAGTGAAAAAGAACTGGCCGAATTTCTAGAACGACTGGCCAAATCACGCGCCGCGGAAATCCTGGAAAATCGTCCGGCTGAAAACAATGATTTAGTAAAATTGGATTATCAAATTTCTCTTGCTGGCGTACCCCAAGAAAATGCCACTCAAAAAGATTTTTCTGTCTTCTTGGGTGAACACCACATGGTGCCCGGCTTTGAGCAAGAAATCGTTGGCCTCTCCGCTGGTGAACAAAAAAAATTCTCCCTCACTTTTCCCAAAGATTATTTCCAAAAAAACTTTGCTGGTAAGGCTTGCGAATTTGATATCACTGTCAAGGGCGTTTACCGCCTCGATGTTCCGGCCATCGATGATACCTTTGCCAAGAGCCTTGGTCAATTCAAAAATTTGGATGAACTAAAAAAACAAATCACTGACAATCTTCTCTCTGAAAAGAAGCTGGCTACCGACCGCCAACTGGAAAATGATCTGCTCAAATTGGTAATTGAAAAAATCTCTTTCCCAGCACTGCCGGAAAAATTGATCGACAATGAATTCCATATCATGATGCACGAACTAGAAGACGATCTGACGAGTAAAGGTCTCGCCCTCTCCACTTGGCTCGCCAATATGAATAAGACCGAGGATGAATTCAAAAAAGATTTGCGGCCGCAAGCCGAACTACGCGCCAAAAGCATCCTGACTGTTCGGGCGATTATCAAAGAGCAAAAGATTTCCGCCGGAGCCGATGAAATTGACGCCGAGATCCAAAAACTCACCAGCCTCTACACCGACGATGAATCTTTAACCGAATTAAAGTCTCCGCGCTACCGCGACTATCTCTCCCAAACTGTCGCCAACAAAAAAGTTATTGATTGGCTCAAGGAAAAAATTGTCAAATAAATTCTAAGACCGCCCCACGGGCGGTTTTTCATTCTCTCTGTTTCCTGCTAAAATTAATAATGTTTAAATGCTTTAATGTTTAAATGATTATATGTTTATCGGCGCTCACATCTCCGCCTCGGGCGGACTAGAAAACGCCCCGGCCAATGCTCATAATCAAGGTTGCGAATGCTACCAGTTTTTTTCGCGCTCACCCCAAGGCGGTCCAGTCAAAAAGCTCTCCCCGGCTGATATCAAAAAATTCCGACTAGCCAACCAGAGATTCGGTTTTCGAAATTTTTACGTTCATGCCCCCTATTTTATCAATCTCGCTTCTTCCAATAATCGCATCTACTATGGTTCTATCTCTGTCCTGCGTGAAGAATTAGAGCGCGGGTCATTGCTTGGCGTCAAATATTTAATGACCCACCTCGGCTCTGCCAAAGATCTCGGTGCCAAGCAAGCGCTCAAAAAAGTGATCGCTGGCCTGGAAAAAATTCTTGATGGTTATCACGGCTCCACTGAGCTGCTCATCGAAATCTCCGCTGGCTCCGGCGCCATCATCGGTGATACCTTCGAAGAATTGGCAGCAATTATTGGAAATTGGAAATTGGAAATTGGAAATTGCCCCGCCATTTGTTTTGATACCGCTCACGCTTTTGAATCCGGCTATGACCTGCATGATGAAAAATCTGTTCAAAAAACCTTCTCTCATTTTGATAAAATCATTGGCCTTAAAAAATTAAAACTCCTTCACCTCAACGATTCCAAAACCACCCTTGGTTCCCATTCTGATCGCCACGCCGATCTTGGTTCCGGCGCTATTGGCCTTACCGGTTTTTCTGCTCTAATAAAATATCTTCAAAAAAAGAAACTCGACATCGATCTAGTCTTAGAAACTCCCACCGACTCCCGTCGTAAAAAAGATATTCAAACTTTAAAAAACATTAGAGATAATAAATAACCAATCTACTAAGATTATGAAAATCGCCATCATTTCTGACCTCCACGACAATCTAGTCAATTTAGAAAAATTTCTCGCCTGGGCCAAAGCCAATAATATTGAAGAGCTTTTTGTCTTGGGTGATCTTTGCGCAGCCGCCACCCTTAAACGCGTTTTGGCTCCGGGCTTCATAGGCCACATCCATATAGTCTTCGGAAACGTCTGTGATCGCGAAAATGAATTAGCCGTAGCCAAGACATTTCCCCATGTCACTCACTCTGGCGACCTGGCTGAATTAATAATAGATAATAAAAAAATCGCTTTGACCCACTATCCCCAAAAAGCTAAAGAATTGGCCACTACTGAAAAAAATGATTTTGTTTTTTACGGTCATACTCACAAACCCTGGATCGAACAAATCGGCTCCACCACCCTCGCCAATCCCGGTACTCTCGCCGGCATGTTCTCCAAAGCCACTTTCGCGGTCTGGGACACCACTACCGGCAAATTAGAATTAAAAATTTTAGAATTACTATGACCAAACAAGAACGAGAATTATTAAAAAAAGTAATTCATTTTGTAGACAAAATAAATAATGGCAAATCACCTCACTTTACAGCCACTCTCAAATGGGTTAAAAAAATAAAACCCGACGCCGATCTCTCTTTACAAATTGCGGCCTACGCACATGATATTGAAAGAGTAATCCGAAAAACATCAACCGAAGTCCATGATAAAAAATATGGATTTATGGGAAAATCATATATGCGCGAACATCAAACAACTGGCGGAAAAATCATGGCAAACTTTTTGAAACAAAACCGCTCTGAACAAAGTGTTATAGACAAAGTCAAACACCTAATAAAAAACCACGAATATGGAGGAGATAAGGAATCAAATATTTTAAAAGATGCCGACTCTGCCAGTTTTTTTGAAAAAAATATTCAACACTTTCTAGATCGATTCCCAGATTTCAGTAAAAAACTCATCCAAGATAAATTTGACTTTATGTTTAACAGAATCACCAGCCAAAAAGTCAAAAAATCTATTAAGCCTTTATATTTAAAGGCTACGAATAAACTAGAAAAACTATGAAAAACCCGTCTCCCAAACAAGTCGCTAGCGCTGCCGCCGTCAAAGCCGGCGCTGAACTTTTGAAACATTTCCATAAAATCAGCCGCTCTCTTATTAAAACCAAGAGCAAACACGAGATCATCACCCCAGCTGATCTGGCCGCTGAAAAAATCATCCTTTCTGCCATTAAAAAAAATTTTCCTACTCACCGCATTCTCTCCGAAGAAGCCGGCTACAACCAAAAAAATTCCGACTATCTTTGGATTATTGATCCCCTGGATGGCACTACCAATTTTGCCATGGGCAATCCCCTCTTTTCTGTCTCCATCGCTCTCTCCTATCAAGATGAAATAATTCTAGGCGTGGTTTACGTACCTTTTCTTAAAGATCTTTACGTAGCCGAAAAAAATAAAGGCGCCTTTCTCAATGGTAAAAAAATCCACGTCTCTGCTGAAAACAAAATTAATAATTCTTTTCTCACTTTCTGCCACGGTCACGAAGAAAAAAGCATCCGGCGCGCTATTCATATTTATTCCAAACTGAAACTCGCTGGTCGCGACCTACGCCAGATCGGCACTGCCGCTCTGGAGACCTCTTGGGTCGCCCGTGGCAAAACAGAAGCCATCATCATTCCTGGGGTCAACTCTTGGGATGTCGCCGCCGGTGTCTTGCTCGTCCGTGAAGCTGGGGGCCTTATCACCGACCTGGAAGGTAAGCCCTGGACCATTCACTCCAAAGGTATTTTAGCTAGCAATAAAAATATTCATCAGCCGCTACTCAAAATAATCAAAAGCATTCCATAATTTTGAATTTTAAATTGCCATTTTAATATTTGATTTTTACATTTTTAATTATGCTACTTTCTGTTAAAATTTCCCCTAAATCAAAATTAAATCGTGTCACTCAAATCGATGACACCCACTTTTCCATTCATACCACCGCCGCTCCAGACAAAGGCAAAGCCAACACTGCCGTCCTGAAGCTCCTCTCTGCCCACCTCAAAATCACCAAATCCCGACTCACTATCGTCAAAGGTGAGACCGCCAGACAAAAGTTGATAGAAATAAAATAAACTTTTGACACAACTTTTATTCTTTGTTAATATACCAATAAGCAATATTTTGCGGGTATCGTATAATAGCTATTATGCGTCCTTGCCAAGGACGAGAAACGGGTGCGATTCCCGTTACCCGCTCCAAAAAATCACCTATCACCTAGGTGGTTTTTTGTTGTTGGCTTTTCCGAGTCAGCGTCAATGCGAGCATCTGGAGCAATAAAGAGAAAATCAGGCCGCAGTGAGGTTTAGAAAATTTTAGGGGGCGTTAGCTAGGTACCCTGAAATTTTCAAACGAACGCAGGCCAAGATTTTCCTGGATCGCTCCATGCGAGCTAGTTTTCTTTAGTTTACCTTTCTTTTACAAAAGAAAGGTAAGATAAATGTCTAAATCAGTAGAAGCGTTCCAGAACAAAAACCAGGAACGGATAAAAAATCACGAACTCTATTTCTTGTCCCACCATCCCTTAATCCCCTACTCAGGGAAGAGGGAAAATAATTTTCTCCCAAAACAAAAAATCCCTTCTTGGGGATTTTTAATTTTTGTTTTTGCTTTCTTGTCTTCTGTTTTCAAGGTTCTACTCTTGGCCATTCACCACTTCTGATTTTTTTTGATAATCTCTTTTATCTTTTTTGGGCTCTATATTTTCGCGGTCGATATTTTAAAAAATATTTCTGCCCCACTTGATTATCAATCTTTCTTCTCGCTTCTCTTGCCAAATTAAAAACTATCATTGCTCACCTGATAGTTTTTAATCTAATATCATTGTAGCATAATTTTTCACCCGAGTCAACCGCTACCCCCTCTCCTGACTAGGAGAGGGTCGGGGTGAGGGATTGGGGTGAGGATATAAAAAAGGGGCGACATACACAGTATGCGCCCCATGGAACATTTATTCAATTTCCGAGTTCCTCGCTTTCACGGCACAAGTCCCTTGGTTTAAATCCGCCGCAGGTCGGCATTAGTCCAGGCTTCATTTGCACAACGGGCATTGCCAGTCACGTTGACAAATTTGGTCTCTGCTGACCCCACCGCGTTGTATCGGTCCGTGCATGCCGGATTATTCGCCATTTCATTTTTCGCCATTTCGACCACATTATTCGTCTGGGTCATATTGGCGACGTTTTCCACATTGCTGCTGATGATCGCCGACGGTGGAGATAGGTCCGGCGCGGTTTCGATTCGCTGATCTGCTCTGATACTGACGGCTGCCGGCGGTGGCGAGAGGTCCGGCGTCGTCGATGTGATCTGCTCCAAGGTCTGGCTGGCGTTCATCGCCGATGTTTTCGGTGGCGACAGGGCCACCAGGGCGACCAGGATCAGTACAAACAAAAGGGTGAGCTTTTCCATGGGATCCTCCTTTCAGGGGGGAAAACCGCTCACATGAGTTGCACAGTGCGAACTCCTTGGCACAGGGGAACTTATATCCCACTCGCTCAAGGAGTTTCTAAATCATCAGCATCGCCAAAACTCTAGCTTTGCCTATAATAATGGGATACCTTTTCCCATCATTTGGAACTCTTTCCTCCTTTCTCCGGGTTTTCGACGACCCAACACCGGATTTATTTATTTGTACAAATTCTTTATCTTTTAATCTTTGTTTTATAAAAATAAACTATTAATTTAACATTAACATTTCCCCAAAATTAGTCAAAATCGTTTATGCACAGCTCCTCCCTCTCCCAAGGTTCCCTCCCCCTTATCAAGGGAGAGGGTTAGGGTGAGGGTACCAGTATTGACTCCTAGCTGTCTATTCATCCATGGAAGACACCTAGTAACCTCCGCCCATAATACATAATACTTTATACATAATACAAAAAAGAGCGCCTCCCCAGCGCCCTTTTCTTTATTTATGTTCAAATGCTTAAATGTTTAGATGTTCAAATGTCCTAGATCTTTCCTTCATTCTCCCACCGGATCAGCGCGTTCTCTGCCGCCGCCATCTGTGCTTCCTGTTTGCTCGTACCTTCGCCCTCAGCAATCAACTCTTCCCCGAGATATATACCCACCACAAATTTTTTATTATGATCCGGCCCGCTCTCTTCCACTACTTTATAATTCGGCGTGATGCCCATCTTCTCCTGAGTGATTTCCTGAAAATGTGACTTAGCATCCATATAGAGCTTATGTTCCAAAATATAGTCCAATCTAGTCAATAAAATCCTACTGATAAAATCTTTAGCTACTTCCCAGCCTTGATCCAGATAAATCGCTCCGATCAAAGCCTCCACCGCGTTGGCCAAAATATAATTTTTGGCTTTAACATTATTATCTTTGGATTCACCTCGTGATAAATAAAGGTAACCGTATAGATCAAAAGTCCCGCCCACTTCCGCCAACATCTTGGCGTTGACCAGTGCCGCTCGCCAGTTGGTCAGCTCGCCTTCCGGATTTGGATAATTTTTGAATAAATATTCGGTCACCACGAGCTCTAGCACGGCATCACCCAAAAACTCCAGCCGTTCATTATGCCCGAGAGCAAAACTCGGATGTTCGTTGATGTATGAGCGGTGTACCAGGGCTTCTTTCAAAAAATTCTTATCTTTGAAAGTAACTCCGATCGCTGCTTCCAACAATTCTGGTTGTTCTCTTTTTTCCATAAATTATTTATTTATCCTTTAATAAAGTTTATCCTGGCCCCACCGATTCAGAGGGTAGAAATCCTATATTTATTTGCCCCGCAATCTACCTATTACGAGTTACTAATTACGAGTTACTAGTTACTGCTTTTTGTCTTTTCAAACCCTCTGGCGTGATCACCCCATTATCCGCGTCTTCTATCTCCCGATAAACCGAACCCAAAACTCCATTCACAAACCGCCCTGATGACTCCCCGCCGTAAGCCTTGGCCACTTCTATCGACTCATTGATCGCCACCTTGGGTGGCACCTCTCGGCCAATCATCAACTCATAAATTCCCAGCCTCAAGACACTGCGGTCAATAACAGTGATCTTTTCAATCGGCCACTCTGGGGCGTATTTAATGATTGTCGTGTCAATCTCTGCCATGTGCTTTGCCACCCCTCGTACCAACTTTTCAATGAATTCACGCTCTTCGTCCAGCCCGGCTCCAAATTCTTTTACATTATAATCTATGACCTCGCTCAACTTTTCTGAACGGTTATTAAAATCCCATTCAAATAAAATTTGCATTGCCACGGTTCTGGCCAAATGACGGTTGGACATATTTTTATTTTAAACTTTGTACATTACTAATTACCCGCCTCGACTCGCAGAGGCTCGCCGATGCGAGACGGGCTAGTTACAAATTACTTTTTGGTTTTCTCCTCTTTCTTCGATTTTCTGAGTGATTTTGGCACTC
>JAAZMX010000015.1 GCA_012798565.1 Candidatus Kuenenbacteria bacterium | reverse complement strand
TGGCACTTCAAGGACAAACAACTCTACTATTTTACTTGTTTGTCTATTGGTTAATTTGCTATTTAGTATTAACTTGCTTGTCATGTTTTAAGCATAAATGTTTATGCTGTTCTAGACAAGCTCCAAAATAATTATGAAGGAATTAATACAGAAGGCCCAGGAGCTCTTGGCAGAAATCCAAAAGAATCAACCGCTGGCGCAGTTGGACAAAAAGCAGACTAGATGGAGCGAGTTGCAGGATATAATGGCGGCGCCTGATTTTTGGGCGGATAATAAAAAAGCCAGCGCGCTGGCCAAAGAAGCGGCTGGACTAGAAAAAGAAATTCAGCTGTGGGGGGCTTTGGCAAAAGCGGTAAAAGAAATTTTGACTTTGGCTGAAGCGGGTCAAAAAGAAGGCGATAATTCCCTGGCTGAGGATTTGGAAAAGCAATTCACCAAACTGGAAAATGATTTTCGGGAACTAAAGTTTGTAACTATGATGAGTGAGGAATACGACCGTGATAACGCGGTTGTGTCGATTCACGCCGGGGCTGGCGGTACGGACGCGCAGGATTGGGCCGAGATGCTACTCCGGATGTATCTGCGCTACGCAGAGAAGAGGGGCCTAAAAGCGGCGATTTTGGACAAGTCAGACGGACAGGAGGCGGGAATTAAGTCGGCCACGGTGGAATTCAGGGGTGAATACGCTTATGGTTATCTAAAGGCTGAAGCGGGCGTGCATCGCTTGGTTAGAATTTCGCCTTTTGACGCGGAGAAAATGCGTCATACGTCTTTTGCTTTGGTAGAAGTTTTGCCAGAAATTGAAGAATTGAATGATCAGGAAATGCCCATCAAAAGCGATGATCTGCGGATTGATGTATTCCGCTCGTCCGGTCATGGCGGACAAAGCGTCAATACGACCGACTCGGCCGTGCGCATTAAACACTTGCCAACCGGCATCACGGTATCGTGCCAAAATGAACGTTCGCAACTGCAGAATAAGGAAACCGCGATGAAAATTTTGCGCTCCAAACTGTATCAATATTATCAAACCGAGCTGGAGGAAGAGCGCCAGCGCATCCGCGGGGAATTCAATGAAGCAGCCTGGGGCAACCAAGCACGGTCGTATGTGATCCATCCGTACAAAATGGTCAAAGACCATCGGAGTGACTATGAGACGCAGGAAGTGGAGAAGGTTTTGGATGGGGATCTGCAGGAGTTGATAGAGGCGGAATTGCAAAATAGGGCGGTAGCCAACTAGGGCTTTCCTCCCTTGGCAAAGGGAGGTACCCGCCGAATTAGTGATCGTGGATAATAGATTATTCTCTCATTTAATTCTCCAGAATTGAACCTTTAAGTTAAATAATATTTAACTTTTAATGACCAACAAAATTTTGCCTTTAACCTGTTCAATTTTTATTATCGGTATTGGTTCGAGCCAAATAGCGAGAACTAATCCCTTTTATTGTTTTATAATATTCTTATTGCTGATAATCTTCGCTGTAATTTTCTGGCAGAATAAAAAATACCGAGTGGTCGCTTTATTGGCGGCATTTTTTGTTTTAGGAATGTGGCGGTATCAGATTACCCAACCAATTATCAATAAGGGGCATGTGGCGTATTATAATAATCAAACCGTTCAATTGACTGGCCAAATTGTGGCGGAACCGGATGGGCGCGTGAATGGCACAAAATTAACCATGGGCAATATCGTGGGAAAGGATGGCAACCTGTTGGGCGGGAAAATATTGTTGTCGGCGGAAAATTATCCGTCGTATCAATACGGCGACTGGCTAAAATTTACCTGTGAATTGGAACGACCGGAAAAAATAGAAGATTTTGATTATGGTAAATATTTGGCGGTGAAGGGTATTTACAGCGTCTGCTATCGGCCGGAAGATTTAACTTTGGTTGACGGTAAGATATCCATGGGTCAAAAAATTTACCGCAAAATTTTGGCGGCCAAAAAACATTACCGTGAAATTTTGAATACTGCTGTGGTTTATCCGCATTCGGAATTATTAAACGGTTTGGTGCTCGGCGTACGCGCCGGAATTCCGGAAAAAATTTTACAAAATTTCAAAGACGTAGGTCTGACCCATATCATCGCGATTTCCGGCATGAATATCACGATTATTGCCGGGTTGATGATGAATTTATTTATCGCTTTGGGGCTCAGGCGCGGGCAAGCATTTTACGCCGCGGTGGGCGGATTGATTTTATTTTTACTAATCATCGGCTGGCAGGCCTCGGCAGTGAGAGCGGGCATTATGGGTTTCATCGTGCTTCTGGCAGAGAAAACTGGGCGGCTATCCAAAGCAACGCGCATCTTGCTTTTGGCCGCGGTCATAATTTTGATGATCAACCCCCAAGCGCTTCTGGGTGACGTAGGCTTCCAACTATCGTTTTTGGCCGTACTCGGCATTATGTATTTTGACGCGCCCTTGCAAAAATTTTTGACCAAACTCAGGGTGCCGGAGTTTTTGGAAATAAAATCGTCGCTCAAGATGACCCTGGCAGCGCAGATTTTGGTCTTGCCGATTTTAGTTTATTATTTTGGCAACCTGTCTCTCGTCGCGCCTGTCGCCAATATTTTGATCGTGCCACTCTTACCATTTGTCACCATCCTCGGATTTGTAATAATTCTGGCCGGACTAATTTGGCTACCCCTGGCGCTCGGGCTCGGACTGGTCGCCAGAATATTTTTGGGTTGGATTATCTGGGTAGCCCAAATTTTCGCGCGTTTGCCTGGCGCGGGTATCGGCATGGGACAAATAGATGTAGTTTGGGTTATAATAATATATATGATTATGGGGTGGCTAATTTTTATAATGAAATCCAAAACCCCAATGCCAAACAAAATCCCAAATCAAAAATCCAAAAAATGATTTTTGAAATTTACATTTTTCGCTTTTAACATGTTTTCCAAGAAGTCTCTCATTATTATTGGCATCATTATAGCCACGGTAACAATCACCAGCCGCTGGCATATTAATTTTTTTGATGAGCAAAATAACCAACCAACGCCGGAAGCGGCAGAGAACAAGCCGGCAGAAATGAAAGTAATATTTTTGGATGTAGGTCAGGGCGACGCGATTTTGATAGAGACACCCAGCGGACAACAAATACTTTTGGATGGCGGTGAGGGTCAAGTGGTTTTGGAAAAATTGAGACAGTATCTGCCGATCATTGATCGAACGATTGAACTCATGATTTTATCTCACCCACATAGCGACCATCTAGACGGGCTAGTGGAGGTTTTGAAACGCTATACCGTGAAAGAAGTCTGGTTGACAGGCGTAGCACATACCTCGAGCAGTTATCTGGAGTTTTTGAATTTGATCAAAGACAAAAATATTCTGGTGAAAAATATTTTTGCCTGCACTACGACACCGGTGGCTGGTTGTAGTGAGGAAATAACTTTTGAAGATAAGGTGAAATTTAAAGTTTTGTGGCCAAGAGAAAATCTGACAGCCAAACGGGTCAAAGATTTGAACAATACTTCGCTAGTTCTGAAATTGATTTATAGTGACAATAGTTGGCTCCTCACCGGTGATTTGGACGAGGCGGCTGAAAAAATATTAATAGCCAATAGCCCAGAAGATTTAGAAGCTGATATTTTGAAAGTAGCCCACCACGGAAGTAGTAGCGCCACGAGCGAGGAATTATTAAAGTTGGTCTCCCCTGCCGAGGCGCTAATATCAGTGGGCGCGGATAATGATTATGGCCACCCGTCGCTTAGAATTATCAATCGACTAAAGCGCGCCGGGGTCAATATCTGGCGGACAGATGAGAAAGGAGATATGGTGACGACAGGAGACGGTAAAATAATAAGGATAGAGAGCCCTTGAAAAAATATTAGGGAAGTGCTATCGTGAGGATAATAATTTCCAAATCCAAAATTCCAAATCCAAAATAAATCTCAAATCCTAATAACCAATCTAGAATCCTTTGTTGCTTGTAATTTAGAGTTTGGAATTTATTTTGTGCTTTGAATTTGGTACTTGGAATTTTAACAATTGAAAATTGTTTCTTATGTCCGAATTAACCGATATCAAAAAAGGCCTCTTGATCAAATACAATGGCGAACCATACGTGGTGATGGAAGCCAACTTTTTGCGTATGCAACAAAGAAAGCCAGTGATGCAGACCAAACTGAAAAATATCAAAACTGGCAAGGTGGTGGAATACAGCTTCAAGCAGGGTGAGAGCGCTGAGCCAGCCGACATTACTCGCCACAAAGCCAACTATCTATACGAGGAAAAGGGGCGCTATGCTTTTATGGAGCAGGAAAACTACGAGCAATATGAGATAGAAAAAGAGATGGTGGGTGAGGCGGCCAAATTTTTAAAAGAATCACAAGAGGTAGATCTGATTTTCTATGAGGAAAATATTATCGGCGTGGAGTTGCCACCCAAGGTGGTCTTGAAAGTGATCTCGGCGCCACCGGGGATTAAGGGCGATACGGTGTCTGGATCGGGCAAGCCGGTGACTCTGGAAACCGGGGCCGTAATCAACGCGCCACTCTTTGTTAATGAAGGTGATATGGTTCGTGTCAACACCCAGACTGGGGAATATGTGGAAAGAGCCTAAAAAAATCATCATATCCGCTCGCCTATCTGGCGAGCGGATATTTTATTGGAAACAAAAATTGAGGATAGATATTTTTTGGGGGCAATCAGACAATGAAATAAAAAGATCGTCGGGAGTAGAGGCGTATTGAAATTTACCTAAATAAATGATAAGTTTAGAGATATGATGAGCGGAGAATACAACAATATAAACATACCATTGGAGAAAGTTGTAGACCAACAACGAAGAGCTACCGGGTCAAAGCCAGAGGGGGCTGATTTGGGAGTGGGAGAAACCGAATTAAGAGAACAAGATTATCTTTTACCGGCCGGCGATGGTGCGTCGATTGATGATTATCCAATAGGAGAGATAGGAGAACAGGGGGTAGAAAAAAAAGTACCCAAAAAAGAAGCCCTGGACCAAAGTGTCGCTCAACGGGTGTGTGATTATTCAAATGTTTGGTTAGAAAATATTTTAGATAAAATAAAAGAAGAGAAAGAAAAAGATGAAGAGACGTTAAAAACTTGCTCTTCTGGTTCCCTAACCAGAGAAGAAGCTGAGGACCTTTGGAAGGAGAGGATCTTAGAAAAAACAATCAATTTCCGTAATCTATGCTATATAGCCGACAAAGATAATCTTTGCCAAGATATTGCTCTGTTGGTTGGTGAGGAGGAGAAATATAGAGAGGGATATTTGCCTTCGCAATACCGAGAAGGAATAAAATTTTTTTTAGAAACATTAATCTGTTTTTTTCAAGAAAGATCGGGAGACAAAGAACAAAAAGATCAGCTAGATCAATTCCAGCATATTATACAAGAGCTTTTATTTTCTTATTCTCCAAATATTACCAATGAAATCGGAATAAGTAATTTGCTCATTATGGCAGCTAAAGCTAATAGAGTGCCAGAGGCGCAGGGTTGGTTTGGACAAACCATGGTCGGCGAAATGGTCTATGAATTAGCCTTCGCTGACCCGGAGGTGGTAAAAAATATTTCCGAAAAGGTTTTGAAACTTCCGCTAGCTGAGGTTCTGGATTTAATTCATCAGTGTCAAACAATAGCTGCTGATGCCGTAGCCAATGGTTCTTGGGCTGAAAATGCAATTGATAGAATAAAACTGATTGTTGAAATAATACAAAAAAACACCCTTCACCCTTGGTTCATTATGAAGCGGATTTGGTTTTGTCGAGAATAAAAAACGAGGAAGAAGAACCTAGCTTAAGCGTAATTAAGATGACCGGGAACAAAGCAGAAGGGCGTCTAAATGAAATGCCAACTAAGGAAGAGCAAAGGCAGGCGGAACGGCTAGAACATCAAATAAATTTGGAATCACCACTGAATAACGGACAGAAAATATTACCCGTGGCCGCTGACGCAGTCGCGATCTTTGACCATAGCAACCTTCCGCGGAGTGTTGCCTATCTAGATTTTAAAAACCTGCCAGAACCATATCAAATATCGGCCAGTGATTTAAAAAATGCCCAGCAATTTATTGACGATGGTGGCCTTTCTGATCCCAATGCTGTTCCCAGAGCTTTGTATTATATAGATAAAAAAATTATAGAATCCAACCCAGAAAACGCGGGGAAGACGGTTGGACAACGTTGGTCTAGAGTATCACAAATACTTTCCGAATCTGAGTGGAATCAATATTTTGAATATTATAACAAACTAAAAGGACAAAAAGGGGAACTGGAAAGAAAGAGGGCGGAATTACAAACAGTAGCCGAGCAAAGGAATGAACGTCTGTCAAATATTTTTTTAGAAAAGTTCCAAAAGACTGCCGAGGAGTTGTTACATAATAACCTCGGACATTTAAATGAAAAATTAGCCCAAGAGCTTCAACTTTTTATAAAATATCAGGACAGAGGTGATGAGGATCGGGCATTTTCAGCCGCCAATAATTTTACTACTCCACTTATACTTTTTGAGGAATATGGGTCCATGACAGACGAACAAATTAAGTTGGAAATAAATAAATTATTAGACGTAGCAAAAACAGAACCAGCAGAGAGAGAGGATGCTTTCAAGGAAATATTAAATAAGTATGAAACATATCAGGCTTTTTACCTTGGTTTAAGTGAAGAAACCCGGGGTCTAATAAAACGATTGGTCGATAGCAAAAAAGAACTTGAGCGACAGCATCAGTTGTCTTGGCAAACGGCCGAAGAAGAGCTAAAAAAAATAATCTCCTCGACAGAACAAGGTTCCGGACAAATAATCTCTGCCCAAGAATACTTATTATTAAATAAAAAAATATCTGAAAAAAATAGCCAGTTAGTCTTGGATTGTCGGGATTTTTTAAAGCGCATTGAACAGATAGTAAGCGAACACACCCTGTCTGTTAACTTTATATCATATAAAAATATCGAGAGTGACAATAAACTAAACCCATTCGGCGGAACCGAATCTGATGTTTCGCTATTATTACAGCATATTGACCATCCTGCCCTGAGAAGATTGATAGAAAAAGATTTGGGTATTTCTTTGTTGGAAATGGAACGCCTACCTCAACACCACCTGGCTCGTTTTTTGGGCAAGGGAGATAAGAAAATGTTTCAGAGATTGCGCTCTATTTTGGCAGAGAATCCAGAATATAAACAAGACTTGTTAAATTCTTTTGTGGTTGTGGCGGAAGATGTTGACTATGGAGAACAATTATTGGCCCTGGCTGAAAAACTCCAGTCCAATCCGGCTGAAGGCAGTCGAGTATTTGGTACTTACGATAAATTCGTTAAGGAGTCATATGGTTTAGTAAGCTCAATTCTGACTAACTTGAGGGGGGAATTCCCTGATCTGGAAATTTCGGAGGATTTAGTTTTGCAAGCCCTACTTAGTCGCGGCAAAGATTATTTTGTAGAACTGAATAGCTCAATTGGAAAAGATCGGCCAACAAGCCAGGTAGTTGATGAGTTTGTTCAGGAACTTAACGGGGAAACCCCTCGGGAAAGAATTATTCGCTCTCAATTCAAGGCGATTGCATCTTTGCTGGAAAAAAATAACATTAACCTAAAAGAATTTGAGAGTAAGCAAGAATTAATTCTAAGTAACTTGATGTCGCCAGAAACTAAGGCTTTAACCTTTAGGGCTTTGGCTAGAATGGGCAAGCTTGAGCCAATTCCAGAAATTCATTGGCGTGTTGATCGGACATCGGAAGAATATAATCTAAGATTTGGTATTGATTTAAACAGATTTCTGTTACTGCGAGCAGAAGAATTCAAAGACGAGCGAAAACAAATATTATTAGAAATCGGGCCCGGGAGCGGGGTCAGCAAAAAAGAAAGAGCTAATAGTGGATTAACGAGATTTTATCAAGATTTCGCCCTTTCAGATAAAATTTATTACCCCTTATCACCTATTATTGAAAAAATAATTGATTTTAACAAATTAGAAAGAGAGTTGGAAATTTCCGCAAGCCCCGAGGAAAGAAAAATAGTTGCGGACTTCTTATATAAAACCCTTGTTATTAAATCGGGAGAAACCAGTAACTATAAATTTCAATATGATCAAGGAGCCCAAGCTCTCTTGGCTCAAGATATAAATGGATTGAAACAACTACTCCCCCAACTATCAGAACATTTAAGGGTAGCCGACGAAGTCCCAAGTAATATTAGTAGTCGTGATGACGAAGGCCGGGTAATATATCCAAATAAAATAAAATTATCTGATTTGTCGTTAAATGTTCAAAAAATAAAAAATCTTCTAGATAAAAATCTCGAAGCTTTTCTAAGAGAAGACTGGCAAACCATTGATTATTACCAATTAATAGACGCCTTTCCAGCTAATGTTATGATTGGTGATATTAGAGAGGTTGAGAGACTGCAAGATAAACAGATTGATGTCGAAATAGCTGCTCGCTCTACGGTTTATGCCAAGGGTGATAAATATCAAGACTTTCTTAAAACACTTTTTGACAAATTGTCTGTTGGCGGAACAACAATTGATGACAGCATACGCGACAATGATGGTTGGTATTATCGTATAGCGGAAGTATTGGAAGCCAAACGGTCTTGGCCCGAATTAACTAATAATTTTGAATTTTTAGTCGTTCTCGGACCAGGTTTCCCCGGAGAAGATTTTTCACACGATATGGTGCCACTGGCAATGTATATTACAAAAGACGGGTCATCAAGAAAAAATATAGAGGAATCACTCCTCCCCGGCTATGAGCTAGTGACACTAGAAGAACTGGCTAATAACCAGCATTATTTAGAGGGCCTAGATAAAACCGGTTTGACCTACGAGAATACAAAAAAAATTCTGACACCCTAAGAGATTGGTTAATGATAATTTAAGAATTGTTTGTTTTTGTACCCAAGAAACCCCAAATCATTTCGAATAATAACTTAAAGTTCTCTGCCAGTTCTTGATTGTCAATAAGTACTCCTGCTGGATTATCTTTTTTAAATGTTATTAAAGAAACTAGTTGACCGGCTATTTTCACATCCATGCGAAAAGGAAACTGGCTAGTGGGGATAAATTTCGTTTCTCTCATATCCTGTTCATTGGTAGGGTTAATAGGATTGTCTGATGGCGCGATAACGCGATTAAAAATATTACGCTTAACTCTTTTTTGCGGATAACTTTTTGAATAATCTGGAATAAAATCAGCTAGCTCTCCTTTATCTTCGATACTATCAATATTTTTTCCCTGCCTAAGTAATTCTTCGTAAATTTTTATAATACCCTCTTTCCCCTCATAAAATTTCACGCCCGGACGATTTTGGGCGGAATTGTAAAAAGAAATAAATTCTGGTAAAACCGCGTCGAGCTTTGACTCGGCGGTTTTTATTTGGATGACCCGAGACTCCAAATATTCTTTAAGGGCATAAGGGTGCTTGGCGCGAAACTCAATTATGGCGCCAGACTCATCTTTCTCCACTATCCCCTTTTGGACCAATTCTTCCAGAATACTATAGACCGTGGTGCGCTTGAGTGTGGTTTCCGGCAGGATTTTGCTGGCCGGTGTTTTGCCGTGCCGGAGCATAATCTGATAGATTTCGGCTTCCTTGTCGGACAGACCGAGCTGGGTGAGGACGGGCTGTTCGGTACTGACCGGGGAGTTGTTATTTTGAGGTTGGGTGGACATAAAATTAAATAAGTAACTAGTAACTCGTAATTAGTAATTAGTAATTAGTAATTTTAGTACTAGGATTTATTTGATTTTCAGTTGATCTGATTAGACCGTTGATCAGCTGGTAGACATCTTTGGTTTTTGAACCGATGATTTGGAATTGTTCTGAACTGATATAACCAAGATCTTTGACTAGGAATAGGAAGTTCTGGGTTTCTGCCACTGACCCTCGGGCTTGGTAATAGAACTTAATTTTATCTTTAAAGTGATAACGGGCAAAACCTTCGGCAATATTGGCAGTGATAGAAGCAGTGGCTCGTCTTAGTTGGCTAGTAACACCATATATCTCATCTTTGGGAAAATCTTGGGTTGATCTATAAACCATTAGAACCAAGGCATGTCCTTGTTGCCAGGCATCTAAATCGTAAAAATTCTTGATATTACTCATTTTACGAGTTACTAGTTACTAATTACGAGTTACTTTTATTACTCACCTGCTCTATGAACTCACGCTATCTCTAGCTCTTCCCATAAGGGAATAATACACCTATATTTCCCTTTTGTCAATAGCTTTCGTCAAAATTTAATCAATTTTGGCGATTTTTATTGTCTTTTTAATCAATTAAAATAGGATTTGTCGTAATTTTGGTAATATTCCTGACATTAAGTATTGACAATAATATGGATATGTGATATAGTGCTTTGATACACTGAAAAAGCAAAGAAAAGTCAAGCGAGAATAGAACCTTTAAAACTAACGAGGAGAGAATGGCTAAAGCGGTAGCCATACTTTAAAACCGCTTACCTGTTTATTTTTATTTATTTTCAAGGACTCTCTCCTCACCTATTAGGACAGAGTCCTTTTTAGTTAGTCTCTGTCTCCCCCTAGTTTAGGGGGAGTCCTCCGCTCGAGCGGAGGGAGGGGGTATCACAAAAATTACCACGATACCTCTTCGGCCACAGTAGTGGCCACCTCTCCTATTTAGGAGAGGATGGGGGAACAAGGAGCGTAGTGAAGAGGAGACCCCGCCCAAAGCTCAAAAATGTACTTTTAAACTAAATAGTAAAAAGCTCGGACCCGCCTAACGGCTACGGTTACAGAAAAAACAAAGTAACCTCAAAAGCTTTAAGCGGGGCAGGGAGAGTGGTACAGAGGAGAGAGATACCTAATTATGGTGGACATAAATCATATAATTATTAATCCACAAGTTAACAGGCCAAACTCATCTTTACCACCTTCCTTGTTAAAGAGGAAGAAAAAAGATCACGAGCAATAAAGATCTTTACAATATATTAAACAGTTCAATGGTTTATAGCCGCCGACAAAGGCGACTCAACCTTGAAATGAATTAATGTTATGGGGTGCTCTCTTGAGGAGAGAATTGTAGCCCCTAGCATTAATTCCTTGGGAGGTTTTAGAATCGTAGTTTTGATGGCCGAAATCCAACGCTCGTCTGGAACGGCGGTCAAACTCATCTAAAGCTGAACTAAGAGTGCCCTTCGTATTGAGCCCCCGCATTTTGCGGGGAATCAAGCCGAAGGTTATTCCAGATTATAAAAATGTGGAATGACCAAGCGGTTTGGGAAAAACCATCCTTTAAAACTAAACCTTTCATTAAAAAATGGGAGGATTAAAAGTTATAAGAAGGAGAGAAACTAACCCAGCACTAACTTTTGGAAAAGGCAAAGCCTTTGAAAAATATAAAAAACCACGTCTGGCTAATAAAAACCTAAAAAGTACAGGCGTTGTAAAAAATATTAAATCCAAAAGTTAGTGCTGGATAAACTTAAGATGCCTATGTGATACAGCTGGAATATCTGTTTGTTTAACTCACATGCTCGTAGCTAAACAAACAGTTTTCTCGCTATATCTTTCTAAAATTTCAAAATTAAATGGAATTTTATCCTCCGCAAGGGGGAATTTTAAAGAGAGAAAAAAGCGTGTTCGTTGAAAACTTAAGAGTTATTATAAGGAGGATAGAATAAAAATCTTCTTTCAGACATTCACAGTTAACCTTTGTTTGGGTCAAAAAAGACACAAGCAGAATTAACTGTGAATGAAAATAATAAAAATGGAAGGAGAAAGAATGAGACAAAAAAAGCTTCTGGACAAAGAAGAGCTTTCTTTGCCCATTGATGCCCTGGCTGAAAAGTATGGCATCAACCGAGCCACGGCCGCTCGGGCGAAGAGACGGCCGGACCACTTTTTCTGGCTTGGGTACCATACCAAGGAGTACCGGCCAGATATCGGGTGGGTAACCCAGAATCTCGAGTTATTGACCAGGATTGCGCGACAAGCCGCTTTTGTCTGCGCCAGGGTTTATCTACACTGGCGGCCGGGCGAAGATCGGCCCAATCCCTGCCGGGCTTTGACTCTTGATGACTTCATCCAGCAGGCACTGATCGAAATGATCGGGAAGTCGAGCTGGCGGCCCGCGGATAAAAAATCCAAGGGAGATTATAATCATCTCCTGTGGTGCTGGTTCTGGCGGATTGCTACCTACAGCCTGAAGGATTTCATCCTTTCGGCTGTGTGGCGGCACAGCGATAAGCGCTACGCCCACCCGGATTTGTATCCTGAAGACGGTGAAAACCAGAATCAGGAGCAAAACTGGGCAGAGGCGTTTTTTGCCCACGATCCATTTGCCGAGGCCGACGAAGATGAAGAAATGCGGCAGTGGATCAATGAGAAAACCAAGCTTGCCCAAAAGGCGCTCACGGACCAGTTGGATCGCAAAATGTTCCAGTTGGCTTGCGCTGGTTGGGATTGCGAGGAAATTGCACGCATTCATCCCGAGCTGACCCCATCCAAGGTTCAGCATCGGATCAAAAAAATCGGGCGGCAAATCCGGAAGGCTTTAGGAATTACCTCTGATATTCCATTGTGGTCTCCGCCACAGAGGAATGGTCATCCGGATTCCGTGAGGTACGAGCGGCAGCTTGAAGCCGCAAAAATGCAGAAAATTTTTTCCAAGTTAGAAATTAACTAGTCATTGTCACAAACCTTTATTAGGAGGTGTCATGTCAAAGCAAGATGAAGTTGTGCGGATCGGTGGCTTTCTGTCGGCTGATTTTATCGGCCGCATGGAGCAGTTCGTGGCCTTTTCTTCACGGGGTATTGTCAACTGGGACAATTATTACGTGTCTCCCAAACACAACCCCATGCCGATCGTGGTGAAAGTCCGCAAGGGCGAGCAAGTTTCTCCTGACACGCCGTACTGGATTTTCATAAAGTATGTGGAAGGAGAGATGAACGGCGAGCATAAGTGTCTCGACCGTTTTATCATCTATCTGCACGCCCCCAACGCTGACCAGTCCCCCGAGGCAACTCTGAATTTCGTGGAGTTTGCTAAGGAGGGCGAGGATGTTTATTTTGAGGGCGACAAGCCCAAGAAGATCATCCGCGTCAACGGCAAGGCCCGCAAAGGCCTGCTCTACCTTGCCCCGCTCGAGGGGGAGTGCCGACCGATTATCAATCAAAGGGAGAGCGAGACCCTGTTCGCCGAAGCCTGTCTGGTGGAATTACCTGTTGACCAGCAGGGCGAGGCCGGACGCAATCACAAATTTACCATCACCGAAAACGGTGAGGCTGTCGACGTCTATGATAATCGCGCCGACAAGTACCAACA
Source organism: Candidatus Kuenenbacteria bacterium (assembly GCA_012798565.1). GTDB lineage: Bacteria > Patescibacteriota > Patescibacteriia > UBA2196 > GWA2-42-15 > JAAZMX01. The sequence goes on along the minus strand of JAAZMX010000015.1, from coordinate 7,234 downwards.
GTTCGGTATGGTGAGAAAGCTCCGCAAACAAGCCGGCCACCGTGAATTCGTGATCTATGAAATAACGGATTTTGACGGTGACCCGGCTGATGTCCAAAATTCTTTTTCGTTAGACGGTTTCATGTCTTTGTCACAAACCACGGAGGTGATGTAATGACGATGGTAAATGAACAGGCCTTTGCCTATCGCGAAGAGGCCTACGCCATACTGGAAAGCAACGGCCACAATATTCTGGTCATTGCTCCGGCAGGCGCAGGCAAGACGCGGGTCGGCTATGAGGCCCTGAAGAAAACCGATGGCGGCGCTTATGTGGCCCCCACGCGCGCTTTATGCTTGGAAAAATTCTTTGAGCTGAAAGATGAGTTCCCCCAGAACGGGATTGTCCTTGGCAACAAGGACTACACCCTGACTGGCGCGGAGTTCAAAGGTGCCACTTGCCGGGTGGTCACCCACTATAAACTGAACCAATTGCTGCAAAACCTGGGCCGGCGTTTTTCCCAGGTGTGTAGGACGGTCGTACTGGATGAAGTACAGGGATTGAACAATGAGATGGACATTGCAATCACAAAATTAAAAATCTTGTGCCCGGATGTCCGGATTGTGTCCCTATGTCACACCCTGCATGAGGACGACGAGCCGAAGTTCGCGGCCTGGCTCAACGCCCTGATCGTCAAAGGCACCGAACGGCCAGTACCCCTGACCCACCGGATGGTGGAGTTCCAAGCCGACCTGACCGAGGATGGCGAAGAACTAAGCCACGTGCTGGTCAAGGAAAACGGCAATGTCCTCTCGGCCGAAGACATTGCTGGAATGCCGAACAACTTTCAGATGGTCGGTTGGGTGGTGAAGCAAATCCGCGAATCGGGTGACAATGAACCGATTCAAATCTTCACCCCCTACACCGAAATCGCGCGCCAGCTGGCCGAACTGCTGGCCAGCGAAATCAATGAATATGACGGCGACCTGCAAGCCGTCGCTGACTCGCTCACGGCCGAAGCGAGCGAATTCACCCAATCCCTGCAACAAATTTTGCCGCGTGGTGTAGCCATGCACCATGGCAAGATGACCCAGCAGGAACGGGAAGTGGTGCAGCAGTTGGTAAACGACGGGAAGATTAACATCCTAGTATCTTGTTACACGCTGACACAGGGTGTTAACCTGCCGACCAAGCACCTGATCTTCGAGCGTATTTATGACCACGACAAAGAGACGGGTGAAAAACGCCTGATCAAACCCGAAGTTTACCATAATGCGGCCGGACGCGCCGGACGCCCCAACAAGCAAGAGGTGGGGGTTGTCTGGACTCTCGTGGCCAATGAGATCGAGAGAACCGAGGCTGAGGAAGTCCTACTCAAGTACAAGGCATCGCGCCTTGAAAGCAGAATCTACGATGAATACTTCCTCACCAGCCAAGTCCCACAGCTTATCCTGCTCGGGTGGAACACGCCAGCCAAAATGGCCGAGTTCATCCGCGCAACGTTTTACGGCCAGACCCTGCAAGAAACCCAGCCCCTGACCGATCAATTTGAGCGGATCGTTTCCTATTTGATCGATCGGCAGGTGTGCGGAGTTCTTGGCGGCAACCGGATCTACCTGACCAACAAGGGCGTGCAAATCGCCCGGTTAGGTTTACATCCGGAAGAATTCGAGATCGTGGACGAACTGTCCAAAACGCAAAACCTCGACTATGCCGAATGGGTACGCCGACTCGCCGCGGTTACAGGCGAACACGTGGTGCGTCATGGTCAGCCGTCCGAGGAAGACATCGAACAACTTGTTACCCTCGGTCTGACTGTCTACTCCACTAGCGGGTCAACCTGGAACGCCAAGGAAATGGCGGATTATGTGTCACGGATATTTGAGACGTGTCGGTCGTATTTTCAACTCAACCAAATGACTGACTATGCCGAACGGTGGAACGAGCTGGTTTACCAGCAGTTCACCTACGGCAATCTCGAACTCTGCCACAAGTTGGCGCCGTTCCTAAAACGCGACCAAATTAAACGCTTAATTCGTAACCTGGGCAATGCGCTCATGGCCGATGTATTAGACGATCCGGCTAAGCGGACACTGGTTCGCTGCCTCTGGATCATGAAAAATGGCCACGCGGAAGATGAGCTCGCCCGTGAAATGACGCAAGTCGCCAATATCCTTGGTGCTGATGCGGATCAATTGCACAGCATTTATGCCGAGGAAAAAGAAAGAACACAAACCAAAATCACCGACGGAAAGGAGGAGTAATTATGGTCACCGATTACCGATATGACGCAGAGGCCAGGGTTCTCACTCTTTCCCTTCAAGGCGATGACGGGGCTGACTTCGAGACCACCCGGGAAAATATGGTTCCGATTGAACTCGATGGCGCGACGTATTATGTGCGCGTCCACGAGGAATATCTAGGTCATATCCCGGCGTTGACTTCTGAACAGGCCGACCCGTTCACGACCGCCAAAGCCGCTTTCCTGTTGCGGCTGCTCAAATCCCGCAAGTCGTTTCTGCGGGTTTCTCCGTCCGGCGAACTGGCCGACGAGAGGACCCCGGGAGCACGGTTGGATTTTTTGAGAGCCTTGCAACAGTTGGAAAAGGCCTTTGCGGTCCGCGCTGAAAAGCACATCGTTGCGACCGAGGCGCAAGAGTATCTCTAGAGCGCCAAAAATAAAAACCGTTCTTTTGCAACTCACTTAACAGGGGTCAGAATATCACGCAACTCGATATTTCTGACCTCCTTTATCCAGCTTATTAGTTAAAATAATTAACAGGCTGGTAGAGGAAAACGTTCTTTGAAAATAATTATAGTTCAAATAGAAAAACAAATAACCTACAGGAGGGTCTCATGGACCAGAAAATTAGTGCGGCCTTGACGGCCGTTCGCGATTCGTTTGTTTCACTTCGGACTGGCCTGGATCAGATAGTGATCGGCTATTCGGAGCTGAAGAATGCCCTGTGCTGCGCTTTGTTGCGCCGGACACTGGGCATGAAAGGCAACCTGCTTGTTTTTTCCGCGCCTGGTCTTGCCAAGACCACGTTGATAAAAGGCGCGGCAAAACTGATCGGTGCAATGAACGGCGGCCACGTGGCATACGCCCGCACCCAAGGCCGCAATGACCTGATGCCGGAAGACTTCTTGTCCCGGCGTATGGCGGATTACGACGCCGAGGGTAAAATACGCTTTCAGCAGGTTCTCCAAACCGTGCGGGAATTTCTGGCCGAGGAAGTTTCGGGGCTGCCTGGGGTGTACTTTTTTGATGAACTCGATAAAACACCCGGCAGGGCTCTGCATGGTCTCCTCGAGATCATGGAAGAGCAGAGCATCACGGTGCCGGGATTGGGTACAAAGGATCTGAACTTTGCGTTGTTTGCTTCGGCAAACACGAGAGATTATGATCCGCAAGCCCAGCCAATTCCGCGCGCGACAAAGGACAGATTTTCGTCTGTTGTTGAGTTGGGTTTTCTCCCTCTCGATGACGACATATCTGTATTAAAAATGGTCGGAACTGGCAAAAAAAATCCGTTGCCCTCTGTTTCTCATATTGAGAGTGGTAACCTGGATGCCTTGCGCAAATTGGTGGCGCAACAAGGTCTTGGTAACCTCGTTGTCATTGACGACAAAATATACCAAGGTTGCGCCACGGTGACAAAACTCACGCAGAGTAAGGTCAGCGGATTTACCGACTTCACGGACAAATTTAAAACCCCAGCCGGACCACGCTCCTACATTGACCTTCTCCAAGAGGCGGCAGTAATGTCGCTATTAAAAGGAGAAACCGCCATAAACCCACAAACCTGTATTGAGGTCGGATGCAGAGTATACCGTGGTCGCGTGGAAATGTCAGCTTCCGTAACTGGTGCCGGTGAAACCGCCGATACTTGGATAACAAAAATCCTGTATGAGGTATTTGGCGGAACGCAATCCGGCAGTGGCAGCGGAGGCAGTGGTGGTTCAAACCCTCAGTAGCCTCGGAGGAAGCGGACAAGGCTGCTGGTGATGAATCATCTGATGATAAAAATGATCAAAAAGATGATTCTAGCCAGCAAGACGCTGAATCTGCCAGCGATGAAAATCCGGGCAGTGAAGGCGACGGCTCTAATCCTAGTCCTCAAGGCGACCCATCCTCCGCTTCTGATGAAGCTTCGGAGGGCGAGCAAGAGGGCGGAGATGAGCCGGCTGAATCCGAATCCAACGAGGCGAATTTCGAAGACTGGCAAACGGATAAATCCCAAACTGGCCAACAGCAAGGCCAGAAGGGCGACAAAGGCCAAAATCAATCTGGCCAAAATCCTTTTGCGGCTAGCGAGGACAAAGGTGAGTTTGAAAAACAGTCATTCCTCGCTGGTATGAGACGTGAGGCCCGAAAGTCCGACTCCGCTAAGGCTACGTCGGACAAGCAAGACGCCGGTCAACCAAAACCCGGCCAGTCGCCTGAAGGTCCACAAGGACAAAAAGGCATCGGGCCCCAAGGCGGAAACCAGCCAGATCAAACTGGTGGTGATGGGGGTAGTGAATCGTCGAGCCAACCTGCTGGCGGGCAGGGACAGAAGCCACAAGCTCCCAATCCTGCCAAACAGGCTGGTCAGAGTAAGGCGATCGTCAACACTGCGACGCTCGCGCAACTGTTGGCCAGCGGCGACCCGACGGCGCAGTTCAAAACAGCCGAAGGAATCAAGACCGCGGCGGAAATTGCGGCCGAGCTGGCGCAGAACTCCGGCCAAAAGTTTGACTTGCAGTCTTTGGACGGAAGTTTTCAAGCTAAAGTCCGTGGCGGCAAGTCAATTGTAGAAGCCGAGCCTGAAGTCACTAAGCAGATAGCCCAACTGGAACAGCCGAGTTCTGAACTTGGCAAAGCAACCAGCGGTGGTATGCTTGGCGGCAAGGGTGACAACCTGCCCGAGTTCAACGGGAATGTTAGTTTGGACATTCCAAATGAGCTGATCAAAATGATGCCTCTGCTCCGCGGACTTTCCGGGGAGAAACGCATTGAGCTCATGACAAAGTGGACGAAGGTGCCTGCTAGAAATCGCGTTCGCGGTGGTATTGAGTATCAATTACTCAAAGGTATGGCTCATTTAAGTGCTCTCAAAGCCATCTCTCAGTTTGAAGAAGTAAGTGATGGCGAGCAGACATTGAGCAAGGCCGGCGAGCAAGTTGATATTTTGCGGGGACCAATCTTCGATGCTCCGCTGGATGAGCTGAAAACCATCGAAGAAGCGACGATGAATGGGGGTATAGTTGACGATATGGCAGAGGTGCGACAAAAAAAGGTTACAACCGACGCACCGCATTTAGTATTCGTCGTTGATACTAGTGGCAGTATGCGCGGTGAGCGCATGATGGCTGCCATGGCTGCCAGTCAGGCGACAGCGTCATATTACAGTCCCCGGGGTTCGACCTTTGGTCTGGTTGCTTTTTCCAATAACCCGACCTTGGTTGTGCCCACGCCAGAGCACGACGTGGATGTTGTTATAGACGGCATTCTGATGTTAGAAGCAGGTGGCGGGACGACCTATTCGGTAGGACTTGAACTTGCCATCCGTTCAGCCCTTCCCAATACAACTATCATGATTTTTGGCGATTTCGAGGATGGCAGCTTCTGCGCTCCTGAAGTCTATGCAATTGCCGAAGAAAAAAAAATAAAAGTTATTGGCATTGTGTCGGCTGATGGCAATCCGGCGTACGCGGCCGAGCTGTGTGACGAAACCTACACGGTTGGTTCCTGGCAGGATCCGACTGCGGTAGCGCTCGTTGCCCTCAAAGCCGCAGCGTAAAAAAACAAAAACAAAATATCCTCGCCGTTTGAGGATTCATAAATCTGCTTTAAACGGTTCCGAGTAATCGGGAAAGCAGAAAAAAGTTCTTTAAATTTGCACTCTTTGGCGAGGTGAGAAGATTCCAGCAATGAATTTTCTTACCTCCCAATTATTCTGGCTTTAATATTATTGAAGTCAGAAAAGTTGGAAAATAGATTGTAGATTAGAGAGAGTCTAACAATAAAATGTTCTTTAACAATTTTCCAAGGAAGCCGTTGGCGGCGATGACTCAAATATTCATTCTTCCTAACTCTCTCCTAGGATGAGTAATAATAAATAATCGTCACCAGCGTTTTCCTTGGGAAAAAATAACTCAAACAAAAAGAGAGGAGGCGAACAATGTTCGCGAAACTATCGTTGGAGTATGTGGCGAGTAAGGACATTTCCCTGAAAGCCGGCAACAAGAACAACCTCATCCGGTCCGCTTTGGGCGCCACCCTAAAACGCATGGATGAGATGGCCTATCAGATGTTCTTTGAAGGCCGGCTATTTGAACTGGTTGGTAAGAAGGAGCGCGTGGCCATGTTCGCTCCTGATTGCCAAAGTGGGCAAAAAGTTTTTCGATTGGGCGATTCGTTTTCCTTTGGCCTGACCCTGCTCGGCGCCAATGTCGCTTGGTCGACATATGTTCAGGCATTCCGTGCCATGTTTTTGGAACACGGGTTCGAGCTCAAAGCCGTGTGGGCGTGGTCGAACGTCTCGGATGATAACAGCCGGGAGTTGGTGGTGTTGGATAATGACGCCGCCAGAGCTGTGTCGGAATTGACGATTGAAAATTTAATCGACAATTACCGGATTGAGCAGCCGATCCGTCAACTTCAAATCCAGCTCATCACGCCGCTTCGACTGGTCCGTGGCGCCGGGTTTGTGGAACAGCCGACTTTTGCCGACGTGGTGTTTGCCTGCGCCCGACGGGTGGAAAATATCTACTCAACTCTATCTATAGGGCAAGCACAACCGCCAGCAGAGTTTACTGGTCTTGCCGAGGCCTCGCTTGGCATCAATAGCACCAGCGAGGTGGTGTGGCAGGATTGGTATCGCAAGCAAAGCCGCCATGGAGGCCAGTCAATGGCCATGGGCGGGGTTGTTGGCATGATCACTGCCACTTGCGACCAACTGCCATACCTAAACCCATTCATTTCTTTGCTGAAATGTGGCGAATTTCTCCATATTGGTAAGGGAATTACCATGGGTAACGGTGGGATAAAGGTAAGTTGGTAAAAAGTTATAGTGTGGATAAGCTTTTGTTTTTGAGTATATTTTGCTAATTTTAGCCAAAATAAATATGGCTTAATTATCCTAAGGCTCTAGACTAGCAAGCCCACTAGTTAATAATAAAATTTTAAGATGTTCCACAGCTCTTTTTCCAGCTTATCAGATTTCTTGCCATAGCGCCATTCAGATTCTTTCAGGTGTAGGTCAAAGTTCT
>JAAZMX010000014.1 GCA_012798565.1 Candidatus Kuenenbacteria bacterium | reverse complement strand
GACCACCGGTCTGGTCATGGTTGGCGGGGAAGCCCGCACTAAAGCTTATGTTGACATTCAAGAAACCGTTAGAGATGTCTTAAAACGCATTGGCTATGACAAACCAGAAATTGGTTTTTGCTATTCCGATGTTGGGGTTATTTCTACTTTGCACGAACAGTCGCCCGACATCGCTCAGGGCGTTGATGAAGGCACTGGCGAATTCAAAGAGCAGGGCGCTGGCGATCAGGGCTTGATGTTTGGTTTTGCGACCAATGAAACTCCCGAGTTGATGCCCATGCCGATTTTGTTAGCTCATAAATTAACGGCCAAATTGTCTGAAGTACGCAAGAGCGGACAGCTACCATATTTGCGTCCGGATGGTAAAAGCCAGGTAACCGTTGAATACGAGGATGGTAAACCGGTTCGAGTCATCACCGTGGTCATCGCCGCTCATCATGCCGAGAATGTCTCGCTAGATCAGCTGCGCGCCGATATCAAAGAACACGTGATCAAGCCGGTACTCGGTGATTTAGTTGATGATAATACCAAATATTTTATCAATTCTACCGGCCGCTTTGTCTTGGGCGGTCCGCCAGCTGATACGGGCTTGACTGGCCGCAAAATTATTGTGGACACCTACGGCGGTTTTAGTCGTCATGGCGGTGGTTGTTTTTCCGGCAAATGCATTACCAAGGTAGATCGCTCGGCTGCCTATATGGCACGTTATGTAGCCAAAAATATCGTCGTCGCCGGCTTAGCTGACAAATGCGAGATCCAGGTCGCTTATTCTATCGGCGTGGCTGAACCGGTCAGTATTTTGGTGGATACCTTTGGCACTGGCAAAATTTCCGAAGAAAAAATCGAGCAGGCGGTGCGGGAGAACTTCAGCTTCAAACCAAAAAACATTATTGACCAGCTCGACCTCAAACGCCCGATTTATGAGAAAACCGCTGCTTATGGCCACTTCGGTCGCGAGTTGCCCGAGTTCACCTGGGAAAAAACCGACAAAGCCGAAGCGTTGAAAAAGTATTTGCTAAGCTAACTTTTATCCTGAGCGGGGCGAAGGATCTCACGGTTTTTCCCACAATAAAAAATTCGTGGCCCGTCTGTTTGGAAGACCACGAATTTCACTGGTGGGTGGCAAAGTATTAATTAGCTAGTTGCCAGTGAAAATGCCGTTTCTTGCAGGTTTGGAAAGAAACAACATTTCCGCACTTTTCGCAGGAAAATTCATGTATTTTTTCCCCGGGCTCACCTGGTTTTTTCCCGTTATAACTCCATTTGTCGCATTCGCAAAATGTCCCTCGTTTTTTTCCGTCACACAATACAATCTGCGGCCCAGCAGTTCCCAAAGTACTACATTGAATAATTTCGTCTGGCGGCTGGAAAAGATTAACCACTGTGCCAACTTTTGGTAAAGCAGTTTTAAAGCTCTTCATATCAATCCTCCTTTTTTAAACACTCTTTTATGAAAATTTTAGTGACTGGCGGAGCCGGATTTATCGGCTCTCACCTGGTAGACAATTTGATAAAAAAGAACTATTCCGTGATAGTAGCAGACAATCTCTCTACTGGCAAGAGGGTAAATCTCAACCCAAAAGCGCGGTTTTACCATCTTGATATCCAAGACAAAAAGCTGGAAGCTGTTTTTAAAAAAGAAAAGCCCGCCGCCATCTATCATTTGGCCGCGCAGATGAATGTGCGCAAATCTATAGCTGATCCGCTTTTTGATGCCAGGACCAATATTATCGGTGTTTTGAATTTATTGGAAAATTGCGTCAAATATAAAGTTAAGAAATTTGTTTTTATTTCCACTGGTGGCGCGATTTATGGGGATGGTGTAAAAATCCCCACGCCCGAGACAGCGACCGAAGCGCCGATTTCTCCCTATGGCATTGTCAAATTAGCCACGGAAAAATATCTGCACTATTATCACCACCAATACGGACTGAATTACACTGTTCTCCGGCTGGCCAATGTTTATGGCCCGCGCCAAAATTTTCAAGGCGAGGCTGGCGTGGTGGCCATTTTCTGCCATCAATTAAAGAATAATCAGCCATTATTTATTAATGGTCCGGGCCGCCAAACGCGTGATTTTGTTTTTGTGGCCGATGTCGTGGCCGCCTGTCTCAAGGCACTCACGGATAAAAAACCAAATATCTATAATGTCGCCGCCAGCCGAGAAAATAATATCCAGCAATTGGTTGCCACTTTGCAAAAAGTTAGCGGCCGTAAAACTCCAGTCAAGCATCGCCCCGCTATCAAAGGTGAACAGATGAGGAGCTGTCTAAATTATCAAAAAATCAAAAAGCACCTTAGCTGGTCGCCAAAATACGATTTGGAAAAAGGGCTAAAGGAAACCTGGCAATGGTTCAAGGAGAATTAATCAATTTTCAATTTACAATTTTCAAACAATTTCAGAATGAATTAATTTTAAAATTGAAAAGTTGAGGTATTGTTTGAAAATTGAAAATTCAGTAATTAAAAATTGTATTTATGGATCTCGACCCTTTTATTCGCAAAGTTCCCAACTGGCCGAAACAGGGGATATTATTTTATGATGTGACCACCTTGTTTGAAAACAAGGAAGTTTTTGCTTCTTTGGTTGAGACCTTGGTCGCGCCTTATGTCCGAGAAAAAATTGATAAAGTTGTCGGCATTGACGCTCGCGGGTTTATCCTTGCTGGGGTCGTGGGTTACAAACTCGGAGCTGGTGTTTCTCTGATCCGCAAAAAAGGTAAACTGCCCTACAAAACCATTGCCGAATCCTACACCTTGGAATACGCCTCCGAAACGGTGGAAATGCACGAAGACACGATTAAGACCGGCGAGCGTGTTTTAATCATTGATGATCTCTTGGCTACCGGTGGCACGCTTGAAGCCGCGATCAAATTGGTCGAACGGCTAGGCGGAAATATTATCGGCATCGCCTGCGTGGTCAATCTGCCTTTTCTCGGCGGTGAAACCAAACTTAAAAAGTACCAGCCTTATTCGCTTATTAGTTATCAGGGAGAAAAAGTAGTTTGATATGAAAATAAAAAATAGTCTCAATAAAATTAAACAGCAAAAAAAGATTGCCGAGATCGGTGTGATTGGCGGTTCTGGTTTTTATGAACTTTTTGAAAAGGCCAGAGAAATAAAAGTGAATACGCCCTTTGGCGCGCCATCGGAAAAAATTTTAGTTGGCTCATACCAAGGCAAAAAAGTGGCTTTTCTAGCCCGTCATGGCAAAAAGCATCACTTGCCACCCCACAAGATACCTTACCGCGCCAATATCTGGGCCTTGAGACAGCTGGGTGTCGAAAGATTGATTACCACTGGTACAGTTGGTTCTCTCCAGCCACATATCAAGCCCGGCGATTTTGTGATTACCGACCATTTTGTTGACCGCACCAAGCAACGCGAAGACACTTTTTTCTCTGGCCCAGAGGTAGCGCATTTTTCCGTGGCGGAACCGTATTGTCCGACTTTGAGAAAGATTGCCATGACGGTTTGCGCCAAAGAACATATCACTTATCATAAAAAAGGGACAATCATCGTGATTGAAGGTCCGCGTTTTTCCACAAAGCCAGAGTCGCGTTGGTTTGCCACCCAGGGTTTTGACGTGATTAATATGACCCATTACCCGGAAGTAATTTTGGCTCGCGAGTTGGATATGTGTCTGGTCAATATCGCGCTCGTCACCGATTTTGATGCTGGGCTAGAGGGCAATCCCAAAATAAAGCCCGTCACCTTTCAAGAGATTATAAAAGTTTTTAATAAAAATGTGGTTAATGTCAAAAAAGTCGTACTCGGGATGATCCCGCAAATACCCGAAGCCAAACAATGTAAATGTTGGCGCGCCAGCGAAACCGCTTTTGTTTGAAATAAAACCGCGTTTGTCATTCTGACGGCGCCCTGCGAAGGGCGACGGAAGAATCTCCCGCGTATGCGGGATAAAAAACGAACACTCGCATTCGCGAGAGATTCTTCAGCTCGCTTGAGAGCCTCGCCTCAGAATGACAATATTTTCATTTAGTATATGTCAGAAAAAGAATATTCTGTTTATATAATGACCAATAAATCCTTCACTCTCTATGTCGGCGTCACAAATGATATTATGAGCCGGATATTTCAGCACAGAAGCAAAATAGTCAAGGGGTTTACTAGTAAATATAATATTGATAAGCTTTTGTATGTAGAAACCTCTAGCGATGTCAGTGAGGCTATAAAAAGAGAAAAACAGATAAAAGGCTGGACTCGGCAAAAGAAAATGGCTTTAATCAAAACAGCCAACCCAGAATTTAAGGACCTAGGTAAAGAATGGGATTGGTATTAAAAATTAAATTTTTTCTGTCATTTTAAGAAGGAGCGCTAATGCGCTACGACGAAGAACCCTCCACTTAGTTTGTCATTCTGACGGCGCCCTGCGAAGGGCGACGGAAGAATCTCCCGCGTATGCGGGATAAAAAACAAACACTCGCATTCGCGAGAGATTCTTCGTCTCGCTTGAGAGCCTCGCCTCAGAATGACAATACAATTATGTCTACTCAAATCAAAACCCGTTTTGCTCCTAGCCCCACAGGTGACTTGCATATTGGCGGTTTACGTACCGCGCTTTTTGCGTATTTATTTGCCAAGAAAAATCAAGGCCAATTTTTTCTCCGTGTTGAAGACACTGATCAGACACGTTACAAAGAGGGGAGTTTGAATAGCATCCTCGAGGGTTTAAAGTGGGCCGGTTTACATTATGATGGCGATTTGGTTTATCAATCCAAGCGTACAGCAATTTATCAAAAATATGCGGCGGAATTAGTCAAAGCCGGCCATGCTTATCATTGTTTCTGCACGGCCGATGATCTGGCCACTATGCGCCAAGAACAAACCGCGGATGGCAATACTGTCACTCGTTATGATCGTCGTTGTTTAAATCTAACTCCCGAAGAAGTCAAAGCAAAATTAGACGCTGGCACGCCACATGTTATTCGCCTTAAAGTCCCCAGCGGCGAGACAGAATTCACTGATCTTATTCGTGGTAAAGTCAAAATAAATAACGCTGATGTTGACGACCAGATTCTTCTCAAATCGGACGGCTTTCCGACTTACCACCTCGCCAATGTCATTGACGATCACGATATGGGCATTTCTCATGTTATTCGCGCCGAAGAATGGCTACCTTCCACGCCCAAGCACATTATTCTTTATCAGATGTTTGACTGGGATATCCCAGAGTTCGCCCACTTGTCTATGGTCCTCGCTCCTGATCGTTCCAAATTGTCCAAACGCCATGGCGCTACCTCGGTTTTAGAATTCAAAAATCTCGGCTATTTACCAGAAGCCGTGGTAAATTATATTGCGCTACTCGGCTGGAATCCCGGCACCGAGCAAGAAGTTTTTTCGCTCTCCGAATTAGAAAAAGAATTTGATCTGGCCAAAGTCAATAAATCGGGCGCGATTTTTGATATTGAAAAATTAAATTGGCTCAACGGCCACTATATCCGGCAGAAAACCATTCAGGAGCTCGCCGAGCTGTGTTTGCCGTATTTGCAAGCTGATGAAAATATAAAAATACAAGAATATAAAAATAATTATATTGAGCTAGTTGTCGGCCTAGAACAAGAACGCTTGAAAAAACTCTCCGAAATAGGGGAGCGGACCAAATACTTTTTTGCTCGCCCCACAGTTGATCCGCAGATGATGGTTTGGAAAAAGTCTACGCCTGAAGAAACCCAAGAACGACTCAAATTCCTCTTGGAATTCCTCGCTACTGTACCCGAAGAAAACTGGACTAGAAATACGCTCCAAGATATTGTCATTGAAGAAATCGGCCGTCGTGGCTATGGTAATGGTGATACTCTCTGGCCCATGAGGGTCGCTCTGTCAGGCGAAGAAAAATCCCCCTCGCCCTTTGAAATCGCCGAAGTGCTGGGGAAGAGTGAGACGATAGAGAGATTGAAGATGATTATAGAAAAAGCGTAGCTATTAATGAATAAATTGTTTCCTAAATACAAACATGAATTTTATAACTGCCCACGAATTTAGTTCGTACCACAGAAAGTCTGTCCTTAAGAGTAAAAATTGTGGCTGTTTTTATTGCTCAGCTATTTTTTCACCAAGTGAAATTATTGATTGGTGCGATGAAGATAAAGACGGAGTCGGACAGACCGCGATTTGTCCCAAGTGCGGGATTGATTCAATTATCTGCGATGTTGATTTAAATTTTGATAAACAATTTTTAGAAGGGATGCATAAAGAATGGTTTCAAATAAAATAATAATGTTTTCTCCCCGTCGGAGTCTCTGTCCGTAGCTCCGACGGCCTCAGGATGGTCCTGTTTTGTAAACAGAACCGAAAATTTTATCACCTACCGGCGTTGCCCAATTAATGAAATTTTATGTCGGATTTAGTTAAAATCACAGCCTACAATACCCGAGCGGAAGCCGAGCTTATGGCTGATCTTTTGAAAAATAACGGTATTAAATCATTGATTTCCTCAGATGGCAGCGGGATAGCGCATAATGAATTTTATCGCGGGCTTTCACAGCTTTGGGTCAATAAAGAAGACGAACAGAAAGCGCGTGAGATATTGGAAGTCTAAAATTTTTTTCATGACGGTTCTGTTTTGTAAACAGAACCGAAAAGCTTCATCGTGCCCCACCGACATCATAATTAATAATCCTTGCGGTCCGGATTGTCCGCCAATTCACCTAATATAAATTTCTTGTTAGATGAAGGCGGATCACCCAAAGGGCGACAAATCCGAACGGTCGGGAAGTTCCTATACCTTTAGATTTTTTATTTTATGGCAATTAGATTTAGTAAAGAAAATCAATATGGGGCATTGTTTGGCCTCGCGATATTCTTGGTTTTGTTATTGCTCATACTTTTTTCTTAAGTAAGAATTTTCCTCATCCGTGGCCACAACGCCACGCCCCAATATCCAAATTTTATTTATATATGGACAAGATCTTATCTTTTCATAATCACAGCGAAAAGCAAATAAAAACTCTGATAAAGAAAATTTTCCAGAATGAAAATTGGGCCAAGGCTTTTCTCAAAGATTCTCATCATGGTTTTGTCCATGGCAACCAGGTCAGATTGTCTTGCTTGAAATTGGTTGATAAATTAAATCCAAAAGAAAAAAGCCAGTTATTAAAAGAAGGTAAGAGAATCGGCCAAGATCATCCTCTTGAATACGCTTTGTTTTCTATTGAGATTGCCGCGATTTTTCATGATTGCGGTCGGTTCAATAGAGACGGCAAAGTTGTATCCGAAGAGCAAAATTCACATCATATTTTAGGCGCCAAGAGAGCCAAAATATTTTGCGAACACCTTGGTTTGAGTGTACTTGTCCCGTATATCAAAGAAGCGATTATTTGCCATGATTTTCAGAGCAAGGAGCGGACCCCGGGTTTGAGCGCGCCCAAAACAATTATCGGCAAGATTGTTCAATCTGCCGATCAACTGGGTTGGTTCCATCCAGACTCTTTGCCAAGAACTTTGGATTACAATAAAGCATTGGGGGTCAAATTTTTTGATCCCTCAATAAGTTTAAAAGAAAGATTGGTATGGAAACCAACGTATACTCCCAAGGATGCCCTAACTGTGATGTTGTACCAATTATTTGGTCCTACCAGCAAGGATAGATTTGGGATTGAATCGGCCAGACAGAAAGTAGAAGGTTATAAACCTGAGTTAGAAAAAAATATAATCAAAATTGCCAAAGCTTTTAAAGTAGAAATTGAAGCCGAGCAACTTATCGCGAGTTTTAAAAAGGCCTATGCACTACGATAAGCTAGTCCGTGACAAAATACCCGAAATCATCAAAAGTAAAGGCGACACGCCCTTTACTCATATTGCCGATGAAAAAGAATATGAGGAAGCTTTGGTACGCAAGCTCCAAGAGGAGGTGGACGAGTTTCTGGCCAAGCCCTGCGCTGAAGAAGCGGCCGACATCTTGGAAGTTTTGCGCGCGATTTGCGCCTTGAAAAATATTAGCCTGGATAATATCGAAGCAGTCCGCCAGCAAAAAGCAACCGAGCGTGGCGGTTTCGAGCAAAGAATAATTTTAGATAAAATAGAAAATCCATAATACATTATACACAATACATAATACTGAATTTTATGCACGAACTTCTCGGCTGGACCGGCTCGCTACTTTTCGCCACCTGCGCCGTACCTCAAGTCATCAAAACCTGGCAAAGCAAAAAAGCCGATGATCTCTCTTGGCTCTTTTTAATATTTTGGCTAGCTGGTGAAGCCCTGTCCCTTGCTTATATCATTATTGATGATTTGCTCATAGAGACTACTCATTTCCCGCTGTATGTGAATTATGTTTTTAATTTTGTTCTAGTTTTGTATCTCGTTTACGCCAAAAAATATTATTAATTAAAATAAAAACATATGTCAGAGCGCAATCTGCCAAAAGAATTTGGGAATGCTAGAGATGATTTGTGGCGAAAAGTGGAAGAATATACTCGCGAGGGGAAATTAACAAAACAAGAAGCCAAAGACCTAGTGCAATTAGAATTTAATGAAAAACTGCTCGATACAGCCGAGTTTAATAAAATGAGTCAATTGCGGGCAAAATTAGAAAACAAAGCCGCCTAATCTTGAGCCCCATTTGTATATTTGCCCGCCTAGACTATGTCTATCTGGGCAGGTGAAATATTTGTAATTCGTATTAATGCCATGAAGATCTGTCTCATCAACAATCTCTACCCGCCATTCAATCGCGGTGGCGCCGAACGCGTGGTAGAAAATCAAGCCCAGAAATTTATGGCCGATGGCCATGATGTTTTTGTGATTACTTCTCGACCCCTGCGTTTATCCTCCCCTTACCAAGGGGAGACAGAGGGGTACCGCGTCTATCGTTTCTATCCCTTCAACCTCATCTCCTATTACCACCTCTCAAAATTGCCAGCCATCCTTCGCGCTCTCTGGCGGCTGGTGGATACTTTCAATTTCTATTCTTACTTTAAAATCAAAAAAATATTACGCGCCAAAAAACCAGACATTATTTATACTCACAATCTCACTGGTCTTGGTCTTTTGATCCCGCGTTTGATTAAAAAGTTAAAGATTAAAAATATCCAAACCATGCACGACGTAGTTGGTGTGCGTCCAAGTGGCCTTTTGCTTTTGGGCCAAGAAAAAGAAAATATTTTTATTAAAATTTGGACCATGCTCAATCGCTGGCTTTACGGTTCACCGGACGAAGTTCATTTCCCATCCGAGTGGCTCATGGATTATTACTCCGCGCATAATTTCTTCCCCAACAGTAAAAAAGAAGTCATCCGCAATTTTCCAGTTCCCACTGCCGATTTATTGTCCAACAAAAAGTTAAAATCTCCGGACAGGATGATTCTATCGTATATTGGTCAAATAGAGGTGCATAAAGGTATCCTGTTTTTATTAAACACCATAAATGAATTACGAATTAAGAATTATGAATTATGGATTATGGGCACAGGTTCGGCTTTGAACCAGGCTAAAAAGTTAGCCACGGGCAACCCGCGTATTAAATTCCTGAGCTATCAGCCCAAAGAAAAAATTCAAGCATATTTAAAGCAGTCAGACTACACCATTGTGCCGTCGCTCTGTTACGAAAACTCTCCCACGGTTATTTTTGAAAGTCTGGCCGCCGGCGTGCCAGTAATTGCCAGTAATCTCGGTGGTATTCCAGAATTGGTGAGAGCAGGGGAGAGTGGTTATTTATTTACAGCGGGCAATGTTCAATTGCTGTCCGACATTTTAAATAAATTGACCCCCCAGGGCCTAAAATTGTAAAATTAAGTCAATGGGCCTATGATATTCAAAAAAACAGATAACCGTGGATTCACTTTAATTGAATTACTGATAGTTATCGCCATCATTGGTCTTTTGTCGACCCTGGCCATCGCCGCCCTCAAAAACGCCCAAGCCAAATCTCGCGACATCAAAAGAATCGCGGATATCAGGCAGCTGATGACCGCTTTGGAATTATATTATGATCAAAATAAAATTTACCCGATCAGCAGTTGGCTTAATAGTAGTGATGCCGCCTGGCTCAACAATAGTAATGTTTTGGCCACTGCCCTGGCTCCTTATCTGAGCAAATTGCCAATCGATCCCAAAAATGAAGCTGGTTACGCCTACAGTGGGGTTTATACTTATTCTTATTTTTCTAGTAACTATGGGGCCAGCGGACAATGGTATATGATTGTTTATCGGCTGGAAGATGGAAGAAGTATTTTACAAACCAAAGACGGAGTGCGCGCCTGTAACGGTTCCAATTTTCATTATGGCAACAACAGCAATGGCGTCCTCACGGTCGGACGAGAATGCCAAATATAATTTATCCCTAAAAATAAAAGGCTTTACCTTGATAGAGCTGCTTGTTGTAATCGCCATCATCGGTCTTTTGGCGACCATGGCCATTATGGCTTTGAATGGAGCCAAGAAAAAAGCTAGGGATACTAGAAGACTCGCTGACATGAAACAAATTATGACCGCTCTGGATTTGTATTATGATCAATATGGTGATTACCCAACCTCTGATAATGACGGTTGTGGTGGCTGGGATGTTGGCAATTTGGATTACAGTTTTATGACTAATAAACTCCCCGGTATTATGGATAATATTCCCAGGGACCAAATAGCTACTGGCAATTGTAATGGTTATCGCTATTATCGCTATGGTGCTGGTAGTTATGGTTGTCCAGTGACCAAAGGCAATTATTATGTTTTAGGTATTACTAATATGGAAACAAGCGGTAACCCTTACCCAAACAGCCCTGGTTGGAGTTGTTCCGGCCGTAATTGGCAAGGAGAAATGGAATGGGTAACTGGCAAGTTTAGATTCGAATAATTTTATGCTTTACCAAAAATTAAAAAAACAGAGGCGAGGTTTCACCCTTATTGAACTTTTGGTGGTCATCGCCATAATCGGTCTTTTGGCGACTATGGCCGTCACGGCCCTAAATAATGCGCGGATCAAGACCAGAGACACTCGTCGCAAATCAGATATTGTGGAAATCAGAAAAGCATTATATTTTTATTATGATGGCAATGGACACTATCCTTATATCAACGCTAACCCAATCAGTACTGGACGGCAGTGTATCGGTATCTTAGATGGTGGGGATTGTTACACCGCGGCAGTTGGCTGTAGCGCCAAGCCAACTGGAAGCACTAGTTTATATAATAGTCTTTCGCCCAAATATTTTCAAAAAATCCCTCTAGATCCGACGACGAATCGGGTTGTAAACTCCTATATTTATGGTAAGGGCAATGTCGCGGTTGGTTGCTCAGGAGCTTCTTATCCCGAGGGCTATTGGATTTTATGGTGGCCGGACAAGGGCAGGCCGATTAGCGACGCTGATTGCCAGGGGTTGGGAGTTGTAGCCTGTTGCGGATCAGCCGGGCCGTGCGCTTGTACTGGTGGAGAGGGTTATTTCTGTGCTTTAAAAATTGGAGATAGAGACTGGTGAAAAACTCTCATTTTTTTCACGGCTCCTCAAAGGAGCTTTTATTAAAGGAAAATTGACCGCCAAGCCTTAAAATTGTAGTATTAAACTATATTATGTCCAAAGAATTCGAAAAGTTTTGGATCACCCAAGCCGGAGTTATAATTAAAGATGGCAAATGTTTGATTTTAGAATTGGCCAATAAGCCGGGTTTCTGGGATATTCCTGGCGGACGGATTGATATGGGCGAGGGCGATAATAGCGAAGCGGCCTTTCGTCGTGAAATTAAAGAAGAGTTGGGCGTTGATGATTTCAAAATTATTGATTTGGTCGCCTATGATATTTGGTACGCCGGCGCCCACAAACACCCAGTTTGCGCTTTAATTTTTTTGATTGACAATTTGAATACCTACAATGTCAAATTAAGTGATGAGCATATCAATTACAAATGGATTTCAGAGGAAGAGATCAAGGACGAATTCCTCTGGCCTGGGGCGATAAAAATGCTACAAAAAGCATTCGCTCGCTATCATGAATTAAAAAAATAACTTTTATATTTTATTGCTAATTGTTAACTGCTGATTGTTTCTTCTTATGAAATATTACCTCACTACCACCCTGCCTTATGTCAATGCCGAACCGCATATCGGTTTTGCGTTGGAAATAATTCAGGCTGATGTTCTGGCGCGCTTCCATCGGCAAAACGGCGATGAAGTATTTTTTAATACCGGTACCGATGAGCATGGCCTGAAAATCTATCGCAAAGCCGAGGAACTGGGCATTGATCCGCAAAAATATTGCGATGAATATGCGGCCAAATTTGACAATCTCAAAGCCGCTTTGAATTTGAGCTATGACAATTTTATTCGCACGACCGACGAGCATCATATCGCCGCCGCTCAAGCGTTTTGGCGTCTCTGTGAAGAGAACGGGGACATTTACAAAAAAAATTATCAGGTCAAATATTGCGTCGGTTGTGAACTGGAAAAAACCGAATCAGAATTGGTCGACGGCAAGTGCCCCATTCATCCCAATCAAGAGTTGGAATTGATTGACGAAGAAAATTATTTTTTTCGCTTCTCCAAATATCAACAGCCGCTCTTGGATTTGTATTCCCAAAACAAAGAATTCGTCGTACCCGAGTGGCGCCAAAATGAAATTGCCAATTTTGTTGCCGCCGGGTTGGAAGATTTCAGTGTTTCGCGCCTCAAAGAAAAAATGCCCTGGGGTGTCCAGGTGCCCGGTGATGAAACGCAGGTGATGTATGTCTGGTTTGACGCCCTGGTCAATTACATTTCTTGTCTTGGCTGGCCGGAGGATAAAAATAAATTTTCAGAATTTTGGGGTAACCAAGAGTCTCCCAACGCTATTCAGGTCGCCGGCAAGGACAATCTGCGCCAGCAAACTTCCATGTGGCAAGCCATGCTTTTGTCCGCTGGTTTGCCGCCGTCAAAACAAGTAATAATCCACGGTTTTATTACCGCTGGTGGCCAGAAGATGAGCAAATCTCTTGGCAATGTAGTCAATCCGTTTGAATTAGTGACCAAATTTGGTACTGATGCTGCCCGCTATTATTTGTTGGCCAAGTTGCTGCCTTTTGAGGACGGTGATTATACCGAGGAAAAATTTAGAGAGGCCTATACCGCTGATCTTTGTAATGGTCTCGGCAACCTTGTCTCCCGAGTTTCTAATTTGATTGAGAAAAATGCGCTCTTATTGTCATTCCCGCGAAAGCGGGAATCCAATGGTGTTGATAATGATCAGTTGTTTAAAGCTGTGTCCGAAAAATTATCCCAATACAAATTTAACGAGGCCTTAGAAATCCTTTGGTCCAAACTCCGCGCTTGTGACGAGACAATTACCAAAACCGAGCCCTGGAAAATCAAGGATCCAGAAAAGTTAAAAGAAATTTTAGCGCCCATTGCCCAAGATATTTTGAATGTGGCCACTTTGCTCCGGCCGTTTATGCCGCAGACAGCAGACAAAATCATTACTACTTTTACCGCTGAAAAAATAGTCAAAAGCGAGATCCTATTTCCAAGGATTTAACGTCAATTTTAACCCAGACTTTGGGCTGATTTATTTCAGGCTGAAGCCTGGGTTCCCAGTCGCTAGTCATATGAAAGAACGTTTCAAGATAACTCCAGCCTCGTATGTTTTCTTGTTTAACGATAAAAACGAAGTTCTTTTGAGTTTGCGTCAGAATAGTGGCTATCGAGATGGGGAATATCAAGTTCCTGCTGGTCATGTGGAAGATCATGAATCTTTTGCTCAATGCGCTGTGCGCGAACTCCAGGAGGAAGCTAATGTGGAAACAAAAATTGAAGATTTAAAATTAGTCCATGTTTTGCACCGCCTGGAAGGAGATAAGGAGGAATCTGACAAAAAGATGCGTCAACGCCTGGATGTCTTTTTTACCGCTCAAAACTGGAGCGGCGAGATTAATAATAATGAACCGCATAAATGCGTGGAATTACGCTGGTTTCCTCTAGATAATTTGCCAGACAATATTTTTCCTTATGTCAGATTTGTCCTGGAACAATATCAAAAAGGGATTATGTTTAGCGAAACCGGGTTCCAAAATTAATTCCATTATATGAAAAAAATATCTATATCTTCAGACCAGGCTCCAAAAGCCGCCGGTTTCTTTTCCCAAGCGATATTAACTA
Source organism: Candidatus Kuenenbacteria bacterium (assembly GCA_012798565.1). Taxonomy (GTDB): domain Bacteria; phylum Patescibacteriota; class Patescibacteriia; order UBA2196; family GWA2-42-15; genus JAAZMX01. Next base: position 4,423 of record JAAZMX010000014.1, on the reverse strand, counting down.
GCTGTGATTTTAGATTGGAACTTTCTGGACAAATAGGTTTAGACCCCAAATCAGGCAAAATAGTTGAAGGTGGTATCGCTGAACAAACTGAACAAATATTTAATAATTTAGAAGGAATATTATCTGAGCTGGGTTGGACTTTTTGTAATATCAACAAGGTTAGAATTTTTCTTGTCTCCATGGACGATTATCAAGCAATGAATGAAGTCTATTCAAAAAGATTTACCGATACGCCACCGGCCAGAGTCGCGGTGGCTGTTAAAGAATTGCCTTTAGGCGCTTTGGTGGAAATGGAATGCACCGCAGAAGGAAATACCATGTCAGATGAAGCAAAGAAAAAATATAAAATTTGATTTTTAAAATTTAAAATTATAACCATATGTTGCTCATAGATATTATTTTGCTCATTATTATTCTCGGCTTCATTGTCAACGGCTGGCAATTGGGCTTGCTCAAAACCCTTGGCGCCTTGGTTGGTATTTTGGTCGGCATCGTATTGGCCAGTCATTTTTTTACCGAACTCGCCTATTTATTCACTCCAATTTTTGGCGGTCGGGAAAATTTAGCCAGGATTATCAGTTTTATTGCCATATTTCTGATTGCTAATGGCGTGATTGCCATGGGCATCTGGCTTTTGCGTGGCACGCTCAAATTGCTTTCCTTTGTGCCTTTCGTCAAATTAATCGATCATGTCGGTGGCGCGCTTATCGGCTTGATTTGCGGCGTTTTTGTTTTGGGTATTTTGATTATTGTCATTGATAAATATCCCACTATTAATTTTTTGACTGTCTACTTTGAACAATCAAGAATAGTGCCGTATTTAGCCAAGGGTTCTTCCGTCCTAATGCCCCTCCTGCCCGAAGCTGTCAAACAGGTCAAGGGAGTCTTGGAAATTTAAAAATAAAAAATAAAAATGACAATTTAAAATTTAAAATTATAATAATCATCCCGCGAAGCGGGATACCAAAATTTTGATTTTTGGTATTTTATTTTTGATTTATATTTCATGCCTTTTTTGATCGATTCTCACGCCCACACCAATTTCAACGCCTATAAAGACGATGGAGACGCAGTCATCCGTCGTTCTTTGAGTCAAGACATTTGGCTGATCAATGTCGGCTCTCAATACGACACCTCCAAGCGCGCTTTGGAAATCGCCGATCAGTATGAGACTGGTGTCTATGCCGCTATTGGTTTGCATCCGATTCACTTATCACACACTGAAGTAGACGAGGAAGAGATTCACTTCCAGACTCGCGAGGAACAATTTGATGAACAAAAATATCAAGCCTTGATTGACGCGGATCAGAATCACAAAATAGTCGGGGTAGGGGAGATCGGCCTGGATTATTACCACATTCCCGAAACTATGACCTTGGCCGAAGTGAAAAATCGCCAAACGCCAGATTTTATCAAGCAACTTCATTTTGCTGTCAAAAATAATTTAGCAGTCATTATTCATTGCCGTGATTCTGAACGTGGCAAATTTGACGCTTATCGCGACACTTTAGATATTTTAAAATCAGAAATAAATAATGGTTTAAAATTGCGCGGTATCAAGCACAGTTTTGATGGTGATCTAAAAATCGCCGAGGAATTTTTTGATCTGGGTTTTTATGTCGGTTTTACCGGCGTGATCACTTTTGGCAAAAACGCTGAAGGCCTGCGCCAGCTTGTCAAAAATTTGCCATTGGATAAAATATTAGTGGAAACCGATTGTCCGTATTTGTCGCCTGATCCGCACCGTGGCGAACGCAATGAACCGTCCTTTGTTCGCTTTACCGCCCAAAAAATCGCGGAGTTGAAAAGCATAACCCTAGAAGAAGTTTCTAAGACTACCGTAAAAAATACTCGAGGGCTATTTAGAATTTAACGTCCCCTCCTATTTAGGAGGGGTGAGCCGATTACTATCGGCTCGGGGAGGTCTCACTGGCATGTTTTATACCTATAATAATCCTGAGTACAAGGGTTACCGCCGTGTTTTGCGTCATACCCTCACCAAAGAGGAAGTCATTCTCTGGTCTTATCTAAAAAATAAACAGTTGGGTTATAAATTTAGAAGGCAATTTGGCCTCGGTCAATATATCGTTGACTTTTATTGTCCAGAAAAACGCTTGGTGCTAGAATTGGATGGTGGCCAGCATAATGAAAATAAAAACGAGCTTTATGACCGAAAAAGAACTGAATATTTTTACGGTCTCAATATTAAGGTTTTAAGGATTTGGAACAATGATATAAACGAAAATATTTCCGGCACCATTGAAGAAATAAAATATTATTTAGATAATTAATCCTACCCCTCCACCTCGCTCGAGCGAGGCACCTCCCCTATATAGGGGAGGATAATACATTTTTATGTTTCGTTATTTTCTCCCCCCACTTTTAGCTTTTATTCTTTCCTTACTGCTCACCCAAAAAGTCCGGCGGCTGGCTTTACGATTCAATATTGTTGACGTCCCGACTGAAGAGCGCAAGATTCAAAAAGGCCATGTGCCCCTGCTCGGTGGCTTGGCGGTTTATTTTTCTTTTGTTTTTGTTTTGATTTTATCCTGGTCGCTCGGCTGGCTAGCGGATGGTAAAATTACCACCCCAAAAATCATCGCCATTATTTTGGGTGGTCTAATTATTTGTTTGGTTGGCTTTTGGGATGATAAATATAATATCAAAACCAAATCATTTATCGGACCACTCTGCGCCGCGCTTGTCGCTGTTGGCGCCGGTATCACCATTGGTTACATTACCAATCCTTTTTTGTCCGGCACTGGTCCTTATGGCCGAGCTCTATTATATTTTGGCGGTGCGCTGGGCTCAATCTTGAGTTTCCTTTGGCTCTTGGTCATGATGTATACCACCAAATTTTTGGACGGTCTGGACGGTTTAGTTTCTGGCATCGGTGCCATCGGCTCGCTTATCCTTTTTATTGTTTCTTTGTTTTGGGACGTGCCCCAAAGCGGCACTTCTATTTTGTGTTTGACTCTTGCCGGCAGTTGTCTCGGTTTTTTAATTTATAATTGGCATCCGGCCGCCATCTTCTTGGGTGAATCCGGCTCAGTGTTTATCGGTTTTATGTTGGGTATTTTGGCGATTATCTCCGGCGGCAAAATAGCCACCGCGCTTCTGATTATGGGCATTCCGCTTTTGGATTTGGCCTGGGTGGTTTTGCGCCGCATTTTCAAAGAGCACAAAAGTCCTTTCGCCGGTGACCGCAAACATCTGCATTTCCGCCTCCTGGACGCCGGCTTTTCCCACCGCGGTGCGGTTTTATTTTTATATTTTTTAACCGTGCTCTTTGGTTCCGTCTCGTTGTTTTTGCAAAGTCAGTACAAAATCACCGCCCTGGTCGTCATGGTCATTTTTATGATTATATTAGGTTATTCAATAGTCAACCAACATAATAAAAACCAAATTAAAAGATAAAAGGATGGCAAAAATGATACTTGTTGTTTATTGCTGTTTCTGGGCATTTGCCTGGGCCTGCCAAAATATCCAGCCGGTAAAAAATGGATGGATGATATCATCAATGGACTATAGGCTTTTTGGCCAAAGTTGCTCCCCCGTGGAACAACTTTTTTTTATCCGCCAATCTGGTATAATAATATTAGCTAAATTTTACTTATGCCCAAGAAAAAAATCCTGCTCAAATTATCCGGTGAATTTCTATGCTCGGCTGACAGTGCCATTGATATCAAGCGTGTTTTTGCTCTAGCCCGGGAAGTGGCTGTGATCAGGTGCCAATACCAATTAGGTCTAGTCATTGGTGGCGGCAATATCTTTCGTGGTCGCCAGATGAGTAAACAAAAGATCGTCAATCCAGCTGCCTGGCACTTTGTTGGCATGGAATCGACAGTGGTCAATGCCTTGGCTCTCAAAGCCGCTTTTGATCAGCTGAAAACGCCGGCGATGGTCATCTCCGCTTTTGATAAACACAAAGTCAATCCCCAAAAGTATTTTTCCCAGGGCGTGATAGTGATTTTTGCCGCCGGTACTGGTCGACCGTTTGTCACGACTGATTCCGGGGCAGTTGAACGCGCTCTGGAGATCAAAGCTGATATCCTTCTCAAAGGCACCAAGGTTGATGGCGTTTATAGCGCTGATCCCAAGAAAAATCCCCGCGCCAAAAAAATTGCTCGCTTATCAGCTGAAGAGTATTTAAAAATTAAAAACGCCAGCATTTTTGATCAGGCAGCCGCCATTCTTGCCGCTGAGAAAAAATTACCGATTTATATCTTCAAGTGGGGGAAAGACAGCTTAAAGAAGGCCATAGCCTTGAAAGCGCAAGGGACGTTGATTACATGATTCTATTGTCCTCCCCTCAGACGATGGGGGTTCGCAAGACACAGTGTGTCTTGCGAACGGGAGGGGTGCTGAAATTATTGTTATATATTTACCAACACCACCCCTTCCCCCTCCTCGACTGAGGAGG
>JAAZMX010000013.1 GCA_012798565.1 Candidatus Kuenenbacteria bacterium | reverse complement strand
TAATCTATTTAACCAAAAATTAACAGAATGGTTAATTCATTACAATTTTGAACGACCACACCAAACTTTAGATTATCTGCCACCGATTAACTTTAGCTTTAGATATCACCATGTGTTACCTATGTACCCGTCTAGTACAGAGCCTTGACAATCAACCCCAAACGGACTAAGTTTATTAGAAGTCAAAAACCAAAATCGAACCCTAAATCCCGAGGAGGGAGTATGGAAACAATTAAAATAAACACAACGATTGGCTTTGAGTCTTGGGCTGATAATATCGCCGAACTTCTCCTTACCAACGACGGGAAGATGTGTTTCACGTTTGAGCCCGAGTTGTCCGGCGAGGAGCAGAGTCGACTCTTATCACTCCTGGCTGACAGGTTTGATGCTTTTTACGAAAACTCCCTCGTATTTAACGGCGAGAGTGAACTACATGCGGAGGTTAAACCAGTTGAAATAGCCACCCTCGATGATGGAGGTGTCATTAGGGTTATAGATAGTGCCCTCAGCGCTGGAAAAAGGAAATTCAGCTTTTCTTCGCCTTTGCCCGAGGACAAAAAGCAGGAATTGCTCAGTTACCTTTCGGCCCAGTGGTGGTACCTCTACGAATTTTGTTTTGTCGGAAATGTTCTTCATACTCAAAAAAAACACGGTATATAAAAACCTATCTGCCCGACTTGTCCGGCCGCTCCCAGCTGCCGGACCTTTTTATTTTTTCTAATTTTACCCCCTTTATTTTTATTCGTATATTCGTAAATATTTGTAATTTGTATTACTTTTTGACTATTACCCAATTTTGAGTTAATCTAGAGACACGAAGACTGTCTCATTTTTTATTCTTTTCCTTATGTTTTTGAAAAAAATCGGTATTGACCTCGGCACCACTTCCACCCTGGTTTTTATTCCCGGCAAGGGTATTATTATCAACGAACCCTCGGTTGTCGCTTATTCCATTGTGGACAAAAAAGTTCTCGCCGTCGGTGACGACGCCAAGCAGATGATTGGTCGCACGCCAGACACGATTGTGGCCGCTCGGCCACTCAAAGACGGTGTGATTGCCGACTACAAAACCACCGAAGCTATGCTTCGTTATTTTATCAATAAAGCCATCGGCAGCATGCGCCTTTTTAGACCCGAGGTGATGATTGCCGTACCCGGCGCCATCACTTCTACCGAGCGTCGCGCCGCCATTGATGCCACCCTTGCTGCCGGCGCCAAAGCCGCCTACATCATCAAAGAGCCGATTGCCGCCGCCATTGGCGCCAATATCCCCATCGGTTCCGCTTCCGGTCATATGATTATTGACATGGGCGGCGGCACCTCGGAGATTGCTGTTATTTCTCTCGGTGGCATTGTCACTAATAATTCCGTGCGTATTGGCGGTAACAAATTTGACGCGTCCATTCAGGATTACGTGCGCAAGAAATACAACCTGGCTGTCGGTGAAGCCTCGGCCGAGTTTATCAAAAAAGAAGTCGGTTCAGCGCTTTACCTCACCAAGAAAATTACTGCCGAAGTTAAAGGCCGGGATATGATTTCCGGCTTGCCGCGCATTATCACTGTCACTTCCGACGATGTGGTGGATGCCCTGCAGGATGATCTGGCTGGTCTGATCGCCGCCGTTAAACAAGTGCTGTATAATACTCCGCCCGAACTCTCGGCTGACATCATGGACAAAGGCATTGTTCTCTCCGGCGGCACTTCGCTCCTCCGTAATATGGATGAGCTCATCTCCCAAGCGATTGGTGTTCCCGCTTACAATTCCGATGATGCTATTCTTTGTGTGGCCAAAGGCACCGGCATTGCCTTGGAAAATTTGGATGCCTACAAACGCTCAATTCTCGCGGCCAAGTAGATCATTTAAACATACAAACATCTAAACATTTAAGCACTAGTATGCCTTCTTTTACCGATCAACTGAAGATTAAGATGGATAATTATGTTCATTTAGTTTTTAAGGTATGTAAAGAGTTCCCAAAGGAAGAAATGTATAATACTACATCTCAACTCAAAAGGGCCTCGCTCTCTATCGTCTTAAACTTTATCGAGGGGTTTGCCAGGGAGAAACTGGCGGTTAAAAGAAGTTTTTGGGAAATTTCTTACGGCTCACTCAAAGAATCTAAATATCTTTTATACTTTTCTTTTAAAGAAGGATTTTTATTGGAAGTTGACTATCGATCGGCCGTTAATCTGGCGGAAGAAATTGGCGCCATGCTTTGGCGTTGCTTGACTCCGCTGAAAGACAAATAGTCATTCCCAAATTATGTTTAAATGTTTATATGTTTAAATGTTAGTATGAAAACTTTAATCATCCACGATCGTTTTATGTTTCGGGGCGGCGCTGAGCGTCTGGTTTTGGTTATGGCCCAAGGTTTGCAGGCTGATATTTGTACCGGTTTTTGGAGCGACGACGAGTGTTACCCGCGCGGCGATGTCCCCCATAAGCTATTTGTTTTGGGACACCCTTCTCAAAAAAGCGGCTGGCGCTACCTCAAATTCCAGTGGCTTTTTTATTTTAAAACCAAGTTTATCCGTGATTATGATCTGGTGATTTTTTCCGGCAACAACTGTTTGTCGGCCGCCCATAATGTCAGAAAAGGGGTCAAAAAAATATTTTATTGTCATACGCCGGTCCGTCACGCCTACGATCTCAGAGATTATTATTTGAAAAATAAAGTTTGGTGGAAAAGGATTATTCTTTGGTGCTTCATCCCCGTCAGCCGCCTTGTTTACCGTTGGGGCTTCAAAAAGATGGACACCGTTATTGCCAATTCTAAGAATGTTCAAACCAGAATCAAAAAATATTTGCACCGCGATTCGCTCGTTGTCTGGCCGCCGATTCAAACTACCAAATTCCGATGGCTGGCCCAAGGTGATTATTATTTATCTTTCTCCAGAGTTGATAAGCTGAAAAGAGTTGGCGATGTGGTGCGCGCTTTTCAAAAAATGCCAGACAAAAAATTAATTGTGGCTTCGGGTGGTGATGATTTGGAAAATGTTAAACAATTATCCAAGGGCTATAGCAATATTAAAGTTGTTGGCTGGCAGACAGATGAAGAATTAAAAAATCTTGTTGGTAATTGTCTTGCCTGTTTGTATATTCCCATCAACGAAGATGCCGGCATGGTGCAATTGGAATCTATGTCAGCCGGCAAACCCTGTATTGGCGTTTACGAAGGCGGGCTCAAAGAAACTATTATAGATGAACAAACCGGCAAATTTATTCCCGCTGATTATACCATTGATGATATTATTAAAGCAGTAGAATGGCTCACTCCCGAGCGCGCCCTGTCTATGCGCCCTGCCTGCGAGGCCCAAGCGCAAAAGTTTAGCCAAGAGCGGTTTATTGAGGAAATAAAAGAAATAGTTGAAAAATCAAATATCAAAAATCAAAATGACAATTAAAAATTTAAAATAAATTATCCCCCGAAGGGGGATACCATAATTTTGATTTTTGATATTTTATTTTTGCATTATGGCCTTAGGAATTGACGCTTCCCGGAGCGTTAAAACAATCCAAAAAACTGGCGTGGAGCTGGTCAGCGATGAGTTGTTAAAAACAATCAGCAATCAACAACCAGCAATCAGCAATCTAGAAATAATCTACTATACTCCATCCAAAATAGACTGGTTGCCGGCCGAAAACCAGCGTATTTTGCGCTGGCCTTTTAAATTTCTCTGGACGCAAATCCGTTTGGCCTGGGAATTGATTTTCCACCCGCCAGAGAAAATGTTTTTTCCGGTGCATGCCATGCCATTTTTGCTTATCGCCAGTTACCAGTTAGGAGTTACTAATTACTTCCGTATTATCCACGACATTGCTTTCAAAAAACAACCCGAATTATATTCCTTCCGGCAAAGAATGATTCTCAATCTGGATCTCTCTCTGGCCAAGAAACTCTGCGCCAAAATATTTGTGCCCACCCAGGCGGTAAAAGATGATTTATTGAAATATACCAAAACTAATCCGGAAAAAATTATTATTACGCCCTGGGGCTACACGTCAATTAACAATAAGCAACAAACAGTAAACAATAGAAAAAAACAGATTTTGTATATCGGCCGAGTGGAAGCAAAAAAGAATATTGAAATCTTAATCAAGGGTTTTCAGTTGTTTAGCCAAGAGCACCCGGATTATCAATTGATTCTAGCGGGAAAAATCGATGAGCAATTCAAGAAAAACCATAATTCATTATTCCCCAGCCTCGGCAAGCGAAGCGGGGCGGGCACAATTCATAATTCAATTGAGTTGTTGGGATTCGTTAGTGAAGATAAAAAGCAACAACTTCTCGGTGAATCTGCCGCGCTAGTGCTCGTCTCTAAGGAAGAAGGCTTTGGTTTTACACTTCTGGAAGCGTTTGATTTTGGCTTGCCAGTCGTGGCTTCTGATATTTCTGTCTTGCATGAAGTCGGTGGTGATGCCTGTGAATACGTTAATCCCAATTCCCCCGAAGCCATTGCTTCTGGTGTGGAGAAAATTATTACCGACAAAAATCTATCATCCAAATTAATCACCGCTGGCCATGAACGCCTAAAATTCTTTAACTGGTCCAAAACCACCGAGCAGATTTTAGGAGAAATGACAGGCGAGTAGGGGTGTAGGCCAGTAGGTTTGTAGGGGCGTATTTAATACGCCCTTTTTAAATTTTTTAAATAAAAAATCGGCAGGAAAACTTTCGTTCCCCGCCGATTCACGCAATTAACCTCTCGCTGCCGATTAGTCCTTACTGTAAGGGCGGCAGACTTTTATTTTTGCCGCCCAAAAATTGATGCGGAAAAAGTAGGACATTCGCGCCCTCTGTTCCAGTGGTTTGGGCAGATGTTCCAGATCTACCGTGCTGGGTATGTTGGTCGCAGAAAAATTGTCACCCAACCATTGCTGGTAAGCCTTTTCTCTGGCCTCTTTTTCCTGTTTTTGGCGTTGGTAACGTTCTAACTTCCTCGCTTCCAGTTTCGGCGCGAAGAATTCTCGCGCCCAGACAAAGAAGGAATATAGACCCCAAGAAAAGATGAATATCCCAGCCGATATTGCCACTCCCGTCAAGATATTGACCGCGTTGTGATAGACGAGAATTCCAATTCCCATGAGGATACATATTTCATAAGGCATGGGCCATTTTGATTTTTTATCAGAATACTCGTCGTGCGACCAAACCCTCCATTTTTTGCGACGATTATAGCGCATCTCAAGCTCATCCTTCCGCCAGAGAAATGCATCCCGTATCTCCGTGAGAATATTTTTTGGTCGCCAGCCCCAGAATGCCCACCACAAACCCATATAAAGTACTATCAGCGCGTATACTACGCCGAACAGGTATTTAAAAGACATACCGATTGGATAAAGAGTCAATAAGTAGCACGCCGTAGGAACAATAAGTTTTTTGTATTCGCATTGATCCTTGGGTTCAGAGCCGTATAGGCTGGTTTCCCATTTCCAAAACAGCTTGCCTATTTTGGATTTGGGCTTGTCAGCGAAGACTCCGGCCGGGACGGTAAACTCAACGATAGCGGAGGCAATATTTATAGGATCGTACATATCTTCCATAAGCCACCATTTGGTTGCTGTTTCAAAACGACCATGGTCGGTATTTAAAAAATCATCGACCACAGCTTTGTTACATTTGTCTTTTCGGAGCACTATTACCCCGAACCGGTGCCAGCCTGATGTAAAAATTTGGATAAAAGCTGCCACCGCGTCGACTCGGTAGGCATAGCGCCGCCCGATTCTTCCACTGTCGGTAGATTCTTCTTCTCTGCGGTCTTGTTCAGTGATCAGAATCCACTCCGGCTCTTGAGCCAGCACGGCATCCGAGAAAAACCACCGCACCGGAATGGTCGCGGCAATCATTTCTTCTTTGCCGCCGTTAAGTAGCAATTTAACTCCGGGCTCCGGTTCTTGCACCATCGGTGCGGGGTCTCCTTGAACCTCTCGTTTTTTTCGTGCCATTGCTTTTTTCCTCCAAATAGTTAGGTACCTTTTACAACGTGGATTTGTACTTTTTGTTTTCCCCTCATTCTACCCCCCCCTCATAAAAGTCAAGTTTTTGTCAACCAAAAATAAAAAAATCGGCTCATTTTAGCCAAAAAATTTTATAATCATTATACCCCATGGCTAATACCTGTTATCTGATATCTAATTTCTGGCACGATTGACCCCCAACCCCTAAAATGTTAATATTACCTTGAATTAATCCAAGTTTTGTCCCATTATTTCCAATCCACTGTTTTGTCAGTTCTTAAAATATTTATTATTTACCAGCACCACCCCCTACCCCCTCCTCAATTGAGGAGGGGAAAGTTATCAGTATAGAATTAAAGCACAAAATACCAATATTATTCGGTTATGGATTCATTTAACTGGCCGGTTATTGGCCACCAAAAAATCATCAACTATCTCCAGTCGGTCGTGGCGAGAAAATCTCCCAATCATGCCTATTTGTTTTATGGCGCGCCAGGACTCGGCAAAAATCTAGTCGCTGATCTTTTTGTCAAAAGTCTTTTCTGTACTTCAGCCACTGCCAAGCCTTGCGGTACTTGCACCCACTGCCGCCAGCTGGCCGCCGGTATTCATCCAGATGTCATTAATCTCACCAGAGAAGAAGATCAGAAAAACATCAGTGTGGAGAGCGTGCGTGCTGCTCGTTCCCAAATTCAAAATTCCTCGCTTCTCAATGCTTACAAGGTTTTATTTATTCGCGAAGCAGAAGCCTTGTCTCTCGGTGCCAGTAATGCCCTTCTGAAAATTTTAGAAGAGCCATCTGGCCAGACTCTTTTTATTTTTATCGCCGAGGATCTGAAGTTTCTACCGCGTACCATTCTTTCCCGTCTGCAAGTTATTAAATTTTTGCCAGTCAACACAGACGAGATAGAAAAATATCTATTGACGCAAAAAATTGAGCGCCCGCTGGCGCGGGAATTGGCCGCCGCCAGTCTCGGCTTTCCCGGTCGTCTTTGGCCGTTTATTGCTCATCCCAAACACTTTCATGATCATACCGCCAAGCTCTCTCTTTTGCTCCAGAAAATTTCCAGTCAGACCAATGAACGCTTGCGCCTGATTGAAGGGCTGGCCGGCCAGAGCAATTCAGAAACCGCCAAAAATAACTGCCGCGAATTTTTGAGCAACCTGCTATTTATCGTCCGCGACAGTCTCCTCCTCAAATCCGGCCTGTCCTCCGAGCTCACGTATCCTCGTCTGGAACCCGATCTGGCCTTTTTGGCCCGCCGCCACTCGCTGGCTTCTCTAGTCAATATTTTGATGGAAATCCGCCAAACTAGACGTTATCTGGAACAAAACGTCAATCCGCGCCTGGCCCTGGAAAACCTGGTTCTTTCTTTTTGAGGAGTCATTTCCCTCCATTATTTATAATTTATTATTTATAATTCCATCCTTATGCTCCGCAAAAAAATTCTCTTTTCTGTCTTATTAATTCTCATGAGTCTTACTATCTCGGGCTGTTCTTTTTCTTTGTCCTCGCAGAATAATAAATCCACCACCCCCGTGATTGGCGGTGGTGTTTATAAAAGCCCGGACAAGGGCGTAGCCTGGGAAGCCAAAAATAATTTTCCCAGTGTTGGCAAAGGAGCTTTAAGCATCCGAAAAATTCGCTTTGGCATTGACAGCCCCAAGGTTATTTATGCGGCTAGCAATCTCGGCCTTTATTTGACTGAGGACTCTGGTGACAATTGGCAACTGCTCATTTCTGGCCGAGACATCTCTGATTTTGTTCTGAATCCCAAAACCAAAAGTGTGCTCTATGTCGCTTCAGGCAATCAGGTTTTTAAAACTTCGGATACCGGCGCCAACTGGGATTTGGTTTACACTGAGGTCCGCCCTAATGTCGTTGTCGCCAGTCTGGCCGTGGATTATTTTGACACTAGTCGTGTTTATTGCCTCATGAACGATGGTCAATTGCTCTTGAGCTTGGATTGGGGCAATAGCTGGAAGCCGCTCTATAATTTTGAAAAGCCATCCCGTCGGATTGTCGTTGATCCCTATCATAACAAAAATCTTTACGCGGCCGCTGAAGGCGGACTTTATCACTCGAGTGATGGTGGCATCAACTGGCAGGAAGTTATGGCTGCCAAAAATAATGATTATCCGGGCGTTAATATCTTCAAGGATTTAGCTTTTCTCAATAAAGATGGACTCATGTATTTGTCCCGCTACGGCCTTTTGGCGAGCCAAGATAATGGCGCGAACTGGACACCGCTCCGGCTCGTTTCTCCGCCCAACTCCGTGGACATTGAGGTCTTCAATTACAATCCCAAAGATCCCCGTGAGATCTATTACATTCTCAATGATGTTTTGCATCACACGGTTGATGGCGGCCTCAACTGGCAGACCAAAGTCCTGCCCTCTTCCGGCAAATACCGCTCCAGCGGCATCCTGGTTGACCCGAATGACCCAAATACTTTATACTTAAGTCTGACTCAATAAGATTAATAGGTGAATAAATTACTGGCCTAGAGATTGATTTGGGGACTGAAGCCCGATTAATTCCTTTTAATATCTCGCCCGAGACGGCCAAACAATCCGGCGCTTATAATATTTTTAAAACCAATTAGTTATAAATTAAATTTATCTTATTATTATGAAGCTAGAACAATATCATCCCGAGTTCGATAAAGTCATCGAGCATATCAAAGTCGATATTGGCACGCTGCGTACCAATCGCGCCACCCCAAGCATGCTGGAAAATTTAATGGTCGAAGTCTATGGCTCCAAAATGCCCTTAAATCAACTCGGTAGCATTCAAGCGCCCGAACCGCGCATGCTGACAGTTGAGCCTTGGGACAAATCAGTCTTGAAAAACATCGAGAAAGCGATTCAGACTGCCAGTCTCGGTCTGAATGTTTCCAGCGAAGGCACTTTTCTGCGTATTGCTCTCTCGCCCATGACCGAAGAAACCAGAAAAGAATTAATCAAGGTTTTGAATGACAAATTAGAATCTGGCCGCCGGTCGCTCCGCGGCGTACGCGATGATGTCAAAGAAGCCATTTTGGCCGCTGAAAAAAATAAAGAAATTACTGAAGATGAACGTTATAAATTGGTGGAAGGTCTAGACAAGCTGGTCCGCGAGTACAATGACAAAGTTGAAGAACTCGGCAAGAAGAAAGAAGAAGAAATCAAACTCTAACGAGCAATTTCCAAATCTCAATTTCCAATTTCCAAATAATTTTCAAATCCCAATATTCAAAATTCAGAAAACAATTAGCGTTTGTAATTTGGAGTTTGGGGTTTATTTGTCAGCCATAGGCTGATCCGCCTTCACGAGACGGGGATTAACCCCGTAAGAAATTGGCGGAGAAATTGTATCTTGTATCTTGGAAATTTAAAGATTGTTTATAGTTAACTGTTTATTATTTTATGCTTATTACCATCCTCACCTTTTTCATCATCCTCGGCCTCCTGGTTCTCGCTCACTAACTGGGTCATTTTAGCGTGGCCCGTATTTTTAAAGTCAGAGCCGAGGAGTTTGGTTTTGGCTTGCCGCCGCGAATTATTGGCTGGGTGAAAAATGAGGCTGGCCGTTGGCAAAAAGTCAAAGCCAGTGAACCAGCGGAAAATTATAAAAATACTGTTTGGTCGCTCAACTGGTTGCCCATTGGCGGCTTTGTCAAAATAAAAGGGGAGGACGGACAGGGCGAAGAAAATCCCAACAGTTTTTCCGCCAAAAAGATCTGGCAGAGATTCCTCATGCTCTTTGCTGGGGTCTTTATGAATTTTATTTTGTGTTTTGTCTTGCTCTCCGCTTGTTTCATGGCTGGTATCCCGACCATGGTTGACGACGTTCCACCGGCTGATCTCAACCTAAAAAATATTAAAATTCAAGTTATCTCCGTCTCGCCCGATTCCCCGGCTGCCCAAGCCGGCTTGGTTGTTGGTGATGCTTTTCAGTCAGTTGACGGTCAGACACTGACTACGATCAAAGACCTTCAAGACAAAATCAATAGCCGCAAAGATCAGCCTACGGAATTCGTTTTTCTCCGCGGAGACGAAGAAATCGTCAAAACTATTACCCCCGAAACCCTGAAAGATGCCGAAGGTCGGGGGGCGATTGGCGTTGGTTTGGTCAAAACAGGCATTGTCCGCTATCCATGGTATGAAGCTATCAAAGCCGGTTTTCAAAATACCCTTGGCCTGGCCGTGGCTGTGGTCCAAGCCTTTGGCCAAATTATTGGTGATATCTTCGCCCACGGCAAAGTGGCCTCTGAAGTCTCTGGCCCGGTTGGCATCGCGGTTCTGACTGGTCAGGTGGTCAAATTAGGTTTTATTTACGTTCTCCAGTTTGCCGCTATGCTCTCTTTGAATTTGGCCATTGTTAATTTATTGCCTATCCCTGGTTTGGACGGCGGCCGTATTCTTTTTCTTTTATTTGAAAAAATCAAAGGCCGCCCCTTGAAACAAAAATATGTGGAATTGACGCACCAGGCTGGCTTCTTTTTCCTGATCGCTTTGATTATTCTGATCACTTTTCGCGATTTGCGCACCTATGGCGCTGGTATTATCAATGGTATCAAGTCAATTTTTTAAACGAATATGTGTACCACAGCGGCCAAACAATTAAATAATGATTGGTTTCTGCTTAAAACAAGAGACCCCGTTCCCTGGATGCGTTGGGACGACGAGATAAAGCTTTTTGACACCCCGGAGGATAAATTTAAAAAACTTATTATTCAAAATCCCAATCCGCATGAAGATGGTTATTACGGCGGAATTAACGAAAAAGGTGTGGCCTTTGTTTCCACTTTTGTTCCGGTTGCTGAAAATCAGATTTCTTATATTCATCGTCCTTATGTGCGCTTGATATTAGACGCCTCAACTGCCAAGGAGGCGGTTGAAATTATTAAATCATTCAACCCTCGCATTGGTGGCAATATGTTCGTCGTCGACAAAGATGAGTGTTACGGCATTGAGGGTGTGCCAAGGGAATATTACATTGAAAAAATTTCTTCCCCGGCGGTTAAAACAAATCATTTTATTCATCTGTCTGATAAAAATTTGAGCTTTGCGACTGAACAACTCTTAGAAAAATGGTCCAACGATCATTACAACCGAGCAATGAAATTGATTTCTACGGCCAGTAGCGTCGAAGACTTTCAGTGCTTGCTCCGGGACTGTGCCAACGCCGAAAGCAAAACAGCTATTTGTTCTACCTCAGAAGAAGATGAATGTTTTACGCACTCGGCCTTTATTTTTGATACGCGGAATTGCCGCGCTTGTTACTGCCAGGGTAATCCATTGGAAAATGATTTTAAGGAGTATCATTTTTAAAAATTTGGAAATTAAAAATTATTTTAAAATTTAAAATTTAGAATTTAAAATTGTTATATGCGCCAATCTCAACTTTTCACCAAAACCAAAAAAGAATTTGCCAAAGATGAGGAATCAATCAATGCCAAATTTCTGCTCAAGGCTGGCTACATTGATAAGCTCGCCGCCGGCATTTATACTTTCCTGCCTTTGGGCTTGCGCGTTTTGACCAAAATTGAAAATATCATCCGCGAGGAAATGAATGCCGCTGGCTGTCAGGAAATCCTCATGCCAGCTCTCCATCCCAAGGAAAATTGGGCCGTCGCTAAACGCTGGGACAGTATGAGTGATATTTTATTCAAATTAGAGGGTGTGCGTGGTAGCGAATTTGCTTTAGGCCCCACCCACGAAGAGGTAGTGACGCCCTTAGTCAAGCAATTTGTTTTTTCCTACAAGGATTTGCCTTTTGCTGTTTATCAAATTCAAAGCAAATTCAGAAACGAAGCGCGCGCTAAATCCGGGCTTTTACGCGGCCGGGAATTTCGCATGAAGGATGTTTATTCTTTTCATACTGACCAAAAAGACTTGAAAATATTTTATGAACACATGGCTAAAGTCTATGAGCGTATTTGGGAACGCTTGTCGCTGGGTAATATTACCTATAGAACCTTTGCCTCTGGCGGCAGCTTTTCCAAATATTCGCATGAATATCAAACCCTTTGCGAAACCGGCGAGGATGAAATTTATTTGTGTGAAAAATGCCGTTTGGCTATTAATAAAGAAATTATTGCCGAACAAAATAGTTGCCCCAATTGTGGAAATTCTGATTTGCTAAAAAAGAAAGCTATTGAGATTGGGAATATTTTTGAGCTCAATACTAAATTTTCCGAGGCCTTTAACCTCAAGTATTTAGATAAAAAAGGCGACAAGAATTTGGTTTATATGGGCTGTTATGGTATTGGCCCGTCGCGCCTTATGGGCACCATCGTGGAGGTTTACCACGATGAAGCCGGTATTACTTGGCCGGAGTCGGTGGCGCCCTTTAAATATCATTTGCTAAATTTATCCAAAGACGCTAAGGTAAAACAGCAAGCTGAAGAGCTCTATGAATCATTGAGCAAAAAAGGTGCTGAAGTGCTTTATGACGACCGGACAGAACCCACACCCGGCGAAAAGCTCAAAGACGCCGATCTCTTGGGTCTCCCGGTGCGTTTAGTTCTCTCCGATAAAACCGCCGGCAAGGTAGAAGTTAAGCCACGCAACTCACAACAGACTGAGCTGAAAGATATTAAGGAAATCTTTAATTATTAATTTTATAATTTTTAAATAAGGTCTAAATTCAAATTTTTAAACATTAAAAATTAAGATTTATTTAAAAATTTAAAATTACAAAATTAAAAAGGTGCTTGTCTAGAACAGACAATTAATTAGTAATGTTTTTTGATAATTTTTTTAATAACCTTGGCCAAATTATCATCTTTCCGGTGGTTAAATCTAAATTCCAT
>JAAZMX010000012.1 GCA_012798565.1 Candidatus Kuenenbacteria bacterium | reverse complement strand
TTTGAGAAAAAATATAACTGCAAATGGTTGACCGCCGCTGAACTGGAGGAATTTAAAAAATTAGTAAAAGAAAAATTTCGCAGAAAACCAGAGTCGCATAAATAATTTCCGTCAACTTCTTGCCAGCTTTTGTCAGGAAAGTTTTCCACAGACGGACCTGTTGACGGTCCGCGTTCCGGACCGGTATTATAAAGATGTCAGATAGGAGTTTGCCTGACGGCGTTCCGATCAATCGGAACTAAACGAGACGGGGCTACGACTTCTGTTATCAAGCACCAATGTGCTTTTGCTTGATGACTAGAAGTGGTAGCCCTTTTTGTTTTTTAAGCAAAAATTATTTCCCTCTGAGGCTAAGGCGCCTCGATGTGATCCGAAAAAGTATTTGAATTGATAGATAAAGGCTAGTCCCCGGTGGGGCCAGCCTTTTATGTTGCCCCAAGAAGCCATACAAGAATTCAAAGAATTATACGAAAAACGCTACGGCGTGAAGCTTTCCGATGAGGAGGCGTCTTTGCGCGCTAATAATCTTTTTAAACTCTACAAAATCACCTACATGGGCGAGCCGTCAATCGACGACTTCAAAGATAAAGTAGTGACCAGCCATGACTTACAACCAAACCACAATCAGTGAAATTCAATTCTATCCGGTTAAACCCAAGGACGGCCTCCTCGGGTTCGTTTCGTTTGTCCTGGACGATAAATTCTGGATGGGATCGGTGGCCGTGTTCAGCCGGCCGGACGGTAGATACCGGCTGGTTTATCCCACGCGCAAAGTGGGAGGCCAAAATATCAACATCTTTCATCCAATAACTCAAGAAGCCGGCCAGGAGGTCGAAACGGCCGTTAGTGAAAAAGTAGCCGAATTACTTAGTGAAAATTATGAATCAGACGAACCAACCCAAACCGCGTGGTAAAAACTTTAATTTCTTTCCGGCCCCTCACGCTCCCTTTGACGATGAAAAATTACGCCATGCTTTGAGTCATGCCGAGCGTGATTTTTTAATGGTGCTAAGTCATCTTTCAAACCGCTACGGCGATAAGGACGGCTGGTTTTGGCATACCGATAATATCTTCTTCGGCCGGGACGACAAAGAGAAGGGTTTCGCTTCATTCGGTTTCAGCCGGTCTACCTGTCGGCGCGTCAGGAAAAAACTGGCCGAGCTCGGACTTATAGAAACGAAGCCGGGAGTACTTGATCGTGGCCGCTGGGCCGGCACGATGTATCGCTTGAATCCGCAGCTGCTAAAATCTACCAGGGTTCACCATGAAGCACGGTCAGACACCATAGAGAACCCCGGCCCGGGTCCACCATGAAGCACTTACTAATAAGGATTGAGTAAGAAAAAATAATTAATAAAATAGCTTAAATAAAGCGAGCAAGCTCGCTGAAAATTAAAAAATAAGGGTTGGGCAGAATGTGGGTGAAATGTGGGCAGATTTGAGAGATAACGATGGCGACCAAAGGCGACTGAAAGGCGACCAAAAAACAGGTATTAGGTTGGATAAAACTTGGACAAAACTTGGATGATTTTCGAGAAAAACCGACTGGGGCAAAACTGGGGTGAAACTGGGGCAGCTTTCGGGGTCATGACCGGATAAAATCGGTATAGAATTTTGACCCTCCCATCTCCCTTAAAAACCGATAAAGCGGTAAAATAGAAGTATACATTTGACTTCCTTCGGCCTTGGGACCATGTTGTGTGTAGAAAGGCCGAAAACAAAATTAAAATAATTAATGAACAAAACTATGACTAAAAACGCCAAAATTTACGCCGTAATCGCCGTTGTAGCGGTTCTTGGGGCAAGTTACGGAGTTTATCACCTCTTAGGCAACAAAGCACCGCGTGGGGCCGAAACAGCAGACCTGGCCTCCATTACGAATTATGACCAGTGCGTCGAAGCAGGATTCGCGATTATGAAATCCAATCCCGAACAATGCATGACTTCCGACGGCCGGATTTTCGTCAACAAAAAACCGCCGGCTCAAAGCGAGCTGGACAAAGCCGAGCAAGCCATCAGAACGTTCATGGGAGAGCCGAATCTGGAATTGAAATACACCGGCCAGAATAATCATCCTTCCAACTTCGCGATCCTAAGCAACGTCAAACAAAACGACGGCGGGTTCACGGCCGACAATCCCAAAGAATGGGATCGGCCGGTCTACATTTTCCAGCAGACGGATTACATCAACGACCGCTGCGAAGTTTACCAGTATCAGGTAACGCAAAAAACGAATCAGGTCGTGGAAGTCGGAATCGTCTATCCGATAGAACGCAGCGCTACCATACCGGGCAATTGTACTGGCAACGGTTCGTTGGATTGGCCATTAATAAGCAAAGACCAAATCGAACAGGCCGCGTTTGCGTACCTCGGCCGCGATCCGGAACACACCAAATTCATGTTGCGATCCGACATCCAGCCGCAATACCTTCCAAGCAAGCCCGGCGTGGAAAATCCGGCGGCCAACGAATGGCGCTGGGAGGATACGAGCTACAAACTTCCGGAAGGGCTCATGGGTGATCCCTGGCCTTATCCGACCATGAGAATAATAATGTCGGCCGGTGGCAAACTGGTTTACTACCTGAACACTACCGAACTCTTTGACTAATATGAACCAGGAAGTACAACCAAGACTCAAGTACTTCCTCTACGCTCGAAAATCTTCGGAACAGGAAGACAGACAGGTCCTTTCGATCGACTCGCAAAAGAGCGAGCTGGAAGCGCTTGCAAAAAGAGAACGTCTCCATATTGTGGAACGCCTGGAAGAATCATATTCGGCCAAAGCGCCGGGACGCGAAATCTTCAACGCGATGATCAAGCGGATAGAGAAAGGCGAAGCCGAGGGCATCATCGCCTGGCATCCGAACCGCCTTTCGAGAAATTCCGTGGACACCGGCTACCTGGTTTATCTCATGGACCAGAACCGGCTTTTGGAAATTCATACGCCCGGGCAAGTCTTCAAGAGCACTCCCAATGATAAATTCCTGCTTAACCTCTTATGCAGCCAGGCCAAGCTGGAAAACGACAATAAAGGCATAGACGTTAAACGCGGACTAAGACGCAAAGTGGAAATGGGCTGGCATCCCGGCCCGGCGCCCGTAGGCTACAAGAATACGCCGGACAAAGAAAAGGGATTCCGCACCATCCGCAAAGACCCGCGCATGTTTCCGATTATCCGGAAAATGTTCGATATGCTTTTAAGCGGCGACTTTACCGCTCCGCGGGTGCATGAAATCGCGGTTGAAAAATGGGGACTAAAAAACCTGGCGCGTAGCGGCTACTACCGCCTGCTTTACAATCCCTTTTATTACGGCTGGTTCGAGTGGCCCAGAGGCTCGGGCAATTGGCACAAAGGCAAGCACGAACCAATGATCACGCGCGACGAATACGATCGGGTCCAGAAAATGCTCGGCCATGGGAGCAAGCCCAAGCCGGAAACGCACACCTTCGCTTACACCGGCATGATCCGCTGCGGCGAGTGCGGCTGCATGGTTACGGCCGAGAATAAAATCAAGAAAAACAAAAACGGCAACGTTCATCACTACACGTATTATCACTGCACCAAACGCAAAGGCCCGTGCAGCCAGAAGTGCATCGAAGTGGACGAGTTGGAAAATCAAATCAAAAAGACGCTGGCCGAAGTGCGGCCGCCGGAAGAATTCCACGGCTGGGCCATGAAGTGGCTTAGAAACGAAAACGAACGCGAGGCCGGCGACAGAAATGCCATACTTTCCAATCAACAGAAAAACTACGAAGCCTGCGTCAAAAAGCTGGACGCTTTGATAGACATGAGAGCGTCGGGAGAAATAAGCGAGGAAGAATTCAAGAAAAAGAAATCGGAAATCGGGCAGGAAAAAATCAGACTACACGAATTATTGAACGACACTGACAGCCGCGTGGACAGCTGGCTGCAGACGGCCGACAACGTCCTGACCTTCGCCGGCGACGCCAACGAAGCGTTCACCGAAAGGGGTCAACATGCCAGAAAAGTGATTCTCTCCGCCTTAGGTTCGAACCTCCTCTTAAAAGACAAAAACATAAGAATTGACACGGATTCTGCGCTTCTGCCGATGATTCTCGTCTCATCCGGGTCGAATCGAAAAAACGAACGGTTAGAACCTGCCGAAACAGGCTCTAATAAAGAGAAAAGCCGAGCTATTAACTCGGCAAATCCCATGTGGCTCGCAGAACTGGAGCTGCGTTTGAAGCACAGGAGGAGGGACAGCGAGGAGCAGATTGCCCTGCGTCTTGATTTAGCTAGACGGATCCTCGCTGATTTTGAGGAGGATATGGTTGACTACTATTTGGTAAATAAAAATTTAGCTGCTAGTATTCATATCGTTCAGTCTATAGTCAGCAAGGAAATCCTTAAATTATCCGGCTGATCAAAATTAAACAAAAAATGAGTTCTTGGTATATACTAAGAACTCATTTATTTTTGTAGATTGGTAAAAGGTTGGTAATATGCTATATTATAAATATAATTTACCCTAATTAACTCCATGCCAATATTAAGACCAGATCTTGAATACATTATTCATTGTGAGAGTGATGGTACTATCATCGGTCCAATTTCCAAAATCCATGCCCACCTATCAGGAGTCAAGCGGACTTTAACGCATTATGGCACCTGGGGGATGGTATTCCATCAGGTTTTGGGCAAATATGGCATTCAGTTAAAAAATTCTGCTAAGTATGGTGTGCCTAAATGGGACATGGGGGTTGGTGGTCATAATCCCTATATCATACGTAACGGCCAATATGAGCCACTCGGCTTTGCCGATAATTTGATCAAGGAGGCCGATGAGGAAATCGGATTAAATTTGAAGATTTGTGATCGGCTTGAAGATTTTTTAGTTACCAGCCAAAAGCTGGGACAGTGGGCCGTTGGTTTTGTTTTTGAAAAATTTCATTATCAGACGGAGTTTTGTGATGAATTTATAGGTTTGGGCATAATCTTAACACCACATACCAAGGTTGAATTTAAAGACAATGAAGTGATTGATTTTAAATGGTTGACGCCTAATGAGTTGGAGGAATTTTTGAATGGCAA
The DNA here is from genome assembly GCA_012798565.1 of Candidatus Kuenenbacteria bacterium. Lineage (GTDB taxonomy): Bacteria > Patescibacteriota > Patescibacteriia > UBA2196 > GWA2-42-15 > JAAZMX01. Next base: position 24,218 of record JAAZMX010000012.1, on the reverse strand, counting down.
TAATCAATGTTGCGCTCCGCTTATTTTAGCTTTTGAAAAAACAGAAAAATTTAGATTAAAATATTTAAACAAAAAATATGAGTTGATCAATTTAGTAATATAGTGAGTAGTAGGGTGGGGTAGAATTTGATAAGATAAACCTACACCCGTGGATCTAGGTTAGGTATATAAATATGTTCATTTTGTTGTTGGATAATAGTTCGAACATCCTCCACGATCCCGTGCCAAGTGTTTATAATCTAAAAACACCCGCCGATTCAGCGGGTGTTTTTGGTTATAATTAATACTCCACAAAGTATTTGATTTTGGCGGCGGTGCGCAGACTGGTAATATACTCGCCGGCGGCGGTGTTCAATTTCTGTTGGCGCAACTGTTCTTTGGCCTGAGCTTGATAACTGTCTTCTTGGCCCTCAGGTATTTTGACATCATTATCTTTGAGATATTGGGCAGCTTCTTCATCGGTAACCTGGGTTTTGTCAGCCAAGAGTTTCTCAAGTTTTTTTTGGGTGCTGATTTGTTTTTCCAGATCAGCCTGAGTCATGCCCTCACTCTTCAAAACAGTGGTCAGATCTTGGCCCTGAGCGGAGAGCTGGTCGGAGATTTTTTTAATTTCCGAAGCAACTTCTTCTGAATTGACAGTGATATTTTTTTGAAGAGCCGCATCATTGACTAGTTTTTGGTTGATTAAAGCTTCCAGGGTGCTTTTGCCAGAATTTTTTTCTAACTCCTTGATAACTGAGAGACGGCTGATTGGCGAGCCATCAACGGTCGCGGCGACAAAAAAGCCGCGTGAACGATAAATTAGGCCGCCAAGGGCGATGACTACAATGACAGCAATGGCAATGATGATTGTTTTTTTGCTCAGAACTATTTTTTTGTGTTCAACACTTGATGACTCGGCAGTTTCCAGAGGCGAATCGGCGATGGAGGTTTCCAAAGGTTTTATATTTTCCTTTATCTTTTCTTGTGGTTTGTCCATATTTTTTTCTTAACTAATAATAATTTTACTAATTTATTTTAATAATGCGGCAAAGCATAGTGCGCTTGCCTGCCGGGAACGAAATTTGATCGCCGGGTTTATGACCCAAGAGAGCGGCACCGAGAGGGGAGCGGTAGGAAATAATGCCGGCGGCTGGGGCGGTTTCGGCCGAACCAAGGATTTGGTAGGTTTTGATTTGACCATCAATTTCCACCTCAACTGACGACCCAATGCTGATTTTGTCTTTGGGCGGTTGAAGATCAATAATCTCGGCGTATTTGAGAGTTTCTTCTAATTCCAGGATTTTTTGATTGAGGCCACGGAGTCTGGCTTTGGCAATTTGGTAGGGGGCATTTTCTGAAAAATCCCCATCAAAAGCGTGTTTTTGCATCTCGGCGATAGCAGTAGGACGCAGAGCCAAAGCTGCAGCGAGGCGTTTTTTCAAAGCAGAAAATTTGGCTGGAGTGAGTTGATGATCAGGCGGAATTTGGGCGTATTGGCCGGGTCGACGGTAGGGGGTTCTCATAAAATTTATTTCATTATAGCACAATAAGTCGGGAAGTAAAATATAAAAGGGAATAATTTTGAAAAGGTGAGGAGAGTTGTGTTATAATGTATTTAGATAAAATAGGGCTTGTTTTATTAACAAGTAAAACAGACTAAATGGTGAGAAAATTTTTAATCAAAAAGGTATATCTGCTAATAACCATAAGTGTACTTTGGGCGGTTTTGCCTTTGGCGCCCAGCGGGTCGGCGGCCGAGAATGAAGCGGCAGAAAAGACGGCAGAAGAATTATCGGCGGAAATCAAAAACAAGCAAGGAGAGATAGACGCTTTGCGGGAGAAAATCAGCGCCTATGAAAAGAGTCTGGGCGAAGAGCGTTCTAAAGCAACCAGTTTGAGAAATCAGATTTATATTTTGGAAACGCAAATAGAAAAGAAGGAGGCGGAAATTCAACTCAACCAAGACGAGATTGAGGAAACAGAATTAAATATGAAAAATACCCAAGCAAAGATTAAGAAAACCGGCGCGGATATTGTCGATAAACAAAATAAGGTGAGTAAATTTTTACGCTCTCTTTATCAGCTAGACCAGAAAACAGACATTGAGATTATTGTCATGAACGAGTCACTGTCCGACTTTTTTAATCAGGCGCAAACGACAGAAAAATTGCAGACGGAAATAAATGATATGCTGATTGGGTTAAAGAAAGCCAAGGCCGAATTGGAACAAAATAAGAGCGACCTGGAGGGCAAAAATTTACTTTTGAATGAATTAAAAACAAAACTAGAAGAACGCAAGGCCAACCTAGAAGACCAAACTGATGGCAAACAAATAATTTTACAGCAAACAAGAAGCTCAGAAGCTCGTTACCAGTCATTAATTGCTGAGTTAAAACAAGAACAAAATAAAATCAACGCGGATATTGTTTATCTGGAAAAAGCCATGCGTCAGAAGCTGGATAATAGCGGGAATAAGTTGCAAGATTTGGGCGATGTGATTTTCATCTGGCCAGTACCAGGCCGAACAGTAACTTCATCGTTTCGTGACCCCGATTATCCTTTTAGGAATGTTTATGAACATCCGGCAATTGATATCCGGGCTCCTCAAGGCACGGCTGTGAGAGCGGCAGCTTCGGGTTATATCGCCAGAGTCCAGAATGGCGGAGCCAAGGGCTATTCATATGTCATGATCATTCACAATGATGGATTTTCCACCGTTTACGGCCATTTGAGTGCGATTTATGTGGAAACAGACCAATTTGTCAATCAAGGGGACGTTATTGGTCTTTCTGGGGGCATGCCAGGCACTCCGGGAGCCGGAAGGATGACTACCGGCCCGCATTTACATTTTGAAGTACGGTCTAACGGCATACCGGTCAATCCGGAGGATTACTTACCATGACACCTTTTATTTTAAAAGATAAAAATAAAGCCTTTACATTAATAGAGCTATTAGTGGCGATAGCGATTATTGGATTACTCGCGACGTTGGTTACTTTTGCAATTCAAAACGCGGGGAAAAAAAGCCGTGACACCAGAAGGTTGTCTGACTTAAAACAAATAAACACCGCTTTGCAATTGTATTATGATACTTATAAAACATATCCAACCAGTGCTTCTTATGGCGAAGGTGTTTCAGTGACGGGCTGTACGGGCGGTTGGGATTGTAGTCATGTCAACCAAGATGGGGCTGTTGACCCATATTTTATGGAGTTTTTAGTGACCAGCAGATTGATGGCGGCGGCGCCCAAAGACCCAATTAATGATAATAATCATCATTATAAATATTATTACTATTCAGGGACGGGAACAACCTATGGTTGCGAAAGACCGTTTTATGTTTTAGTCGGTTTTGGCTTTGAAGCTGGGAAGGCGACAGGGGATAATGTCTGTTATACGCCCTGGGCGAACAATAATAGTGTTTATGTAATAATAAGTAAAAATCAATAATGAATGAATTTCAAAAACAAGTTGAGGTTATTTTCTCTCGCAGTAGCGAGATTTTTAATTTGGACGGCTATACTTTTAGGACCATGAAAAGGATTGTGGACAGTGAGGGTAGGGGAGTGATGAATCTGAAAAAATCATATCGTTTGGCCTATATAAATTTGAAGAAAAAAATGATCACGATTGATATTTATACGCCACGATTTAGAAAAGAAAAATCTGTCGCCTCAATTCTAAAAATCTTGGCGCATGAAATCGCGCATATTCAAAAACCGCCTTTTCGGCAGGTTTATCGCTTCCGGTGGATTGTCCGCCAGCATTATCCGGAATTTTATAAGCAGGTAGGGGAGAATATAGAGAGGATGAGAAGAGACGAGGTGCTGGGACAGTATTTTAGTGAATGATGAATAACGAATTATGAATTATGGTAGGGGCACAAAATTTTGTGTCCTTTTAGATTTTTAAAATTTCAAACTCCAAATCCAAAATAAATTTTAAATTCTAAAACATACAAACGCCGTGCTCCCTGTTTTTTAATAGCTTATTTTTGGCCCTGGATTTGAGATTTTCTTTTTATCCCAACGAATGATATTTTTTGTGAATATCTTTTAATCTCTTATTGGTGACATGGGTGTAGACCTGGGTGGTGGTAATGGATGAGTGGCCAAGCATTTCTTGAATGGCGCGCAGATCCGCGCCTTGAGAGAGTAGATCAGTAGCATAAGAATGGCGCAAGGTGTGCGGGGTAGTATAAATTGGCAGACCGGTAATTTTGACATAGTGTTTGATAATGCGCTCAACAGAAACAGTGGTCAGCCGTTTTTCATCATCAATGTCTTTGGACGGGCGATAGTTGGTAAACAGAGCAGGGGAGTTGCCGGCCCGGGTGGCTAGATATTTTTTTAAAGCCGCCATCGCTCGAGCGGAAATAAAAACAGTGCGCACCTTTTTTCCTTTGCCCACAATAGATAATTCCATTTCGTCTAATTTTAAATTCAGCTGGCTTACGTTAAGCAACGTTAATTCTTTGACCCGCATGCCGGTAGAGAAAAGAGTTTCCATAATAGCCCGATCGCGCAAGCCTTGCTTGGTGGTTGGATCTGGGGCAGCCAAAAGCTCAGTGATCTGGTCAGGGGTCAAAAAATTGATTTTTGATTGAACTTGCATATCTTTACCTAATTTGATTTTGTCTGATGGCAAAGAAGAAATGTTCCGGTCGGCAAAATAATTAAGCAAGCCACGCAGAGCGATAAGGTAATATCTTTGGGTAGACTTCTTGAGCGGCTCGCCAGTGGTAGATGACCTGGAGCGAGCCAAAAAGAGCTTGTAGGCCCAAATATGGTCATCGGTCAACTGGTGGGGCTTAAGGGCGGTGAGATTTTTATGAGCTAAAAATTCCAAGAATTTATTTAAAAACATTTTATAGTTTTCTTGGGATTTATCGGATAAGCCCTTATCAACCTCGCAGTATTCCAAAAAGTCTAAAATGTGGTCTTTTATGGGTTTATTGGAGTTATTCATAGTTATTTGAGTTAATGACGTTGATTAACCTATGTTATACAACGTTATATTTATAATTAAATTGGGCTTTTGGCCCACTTCTCTGATAAATTCAGTATACTATTTTAATGAGGGGCTGACAAATTTAATTCCAGAATTTTTAATTTAAAATTTCCAAACAATTTCTAAATGTTTTAATTTTAAAATTGAGAAATTGAATAATTGTTTGGAAATTGGGTAATTGGGTAATTGGAAATTGAATAGTCCCCTATTCCACGCTTTTCGCCTGTTCTGGGGTCCAGGCGGGAGAGCTCGGTAGGCAAATAAATAAGTCTTGGCCTTCAATAAAATATTTTTTATTTTTTTCTATTAATAAAACATCACCGGCTTGAAGAGTAAACGGTTCGTTTTCTATAGTGACTGTGCCCTGACCAGATATACAATAATAAACCAGCTCACACTGGGTATTCTTTATCCAGCCACTTTCTGGATGACGGCCATTTATTTTTCCGGTGGCCAGGCCGATGCTATGGGTCGGCAAATCATGCTCCCAGATAGTGGTGGAGTTGTCAGGATGTTTTTCTTTTGATTCGGAGGAAGAGATTTTCATGTGATTAAATTTTTATAAGATTACCCAACATAAAGGCCTTCTTATTTAATCAAGGTTGTTTTTAGACTATCAAGATAATTAAAGAAATCTTGCGCTGTCATTTGGCTCAACTCTTCGCAATTGATGCTAACCATAACCTCTTGAGTCCCGGCCTTTTGGTTGGCGGTCTCTATTGCTTCTTTAACGTATTTTCTGAGACTATCGGCATCAAGCCCACGGCGGTCTAGCTGGTCTTGTGTATTTTCTATACTCCCAGTATGTTCTGGGTCGAGCACTTCAGCGACCTTGGTGCCAATAAAGTCCAAAAGGGCGCGATAAAATTCGGCTTGTTTTTGCCCCTCTTTGTGTTGCTCGGCCTTCTCTTTGGCCTCTAATACTTCGTTTGGTGTGTACTCGGACATATGTTTATATAAAATTAATAATAAATTATTTTATTCAAATTCCATACTCGCGAGAGTGTCGGCGCCGTCAAATTTGCTTTTGGGAGTTTATCCAGCATTAATGTCTGCCAACTCAAACTCCGCTGTTTCCCAGGGGAAAATAGTAATCTTTGAACGCAAGCCAAGACATTTTGCCTCATCCTCGCTCACTTTAAAATGCTCATTGGTTTGAATGCCCCAGAAATATTCTTTTACGTGTTCAAGATTATCAGGACCTCCATAAGTTTTGGCAACAGTGGCATAATATATTGTTGAAGTAGGATATTTTTCCTTGATTAGCTCGATAGATTTGTTGGCTGATTGGCCACTGCCAGTATTGACCTCACAGACAAGAATATTTGGGTTGTCTGGAGTTTCTTGCAATATTTCAGGAAGCGACAATAATTGTTTGAGCTCGGTCTTTTTCGGGTTGTCTTTGTCATAAGTATATTTGACTTGAACGGGCAGAAATCGCGTTATCTGTAGTCTATTCGCTATGGCGATTGCCGGTATTCCCCCATTCCTTAATATTGGAGCGATAATGTCAAATTTTATATTATTCTCTTTTTGATAGTCTTCCAGCTTTTTAGTAAGGGCATCTAAAATTTTTCCAAACTCTGCCCAATCCATCTGGCTGGTATCGTCAATTGTATATATTTTTTTAGTCATATTGTCAGATAGCGTTGTTGCATAAATAAGCCCAAGGTTCAATCCATCTTCTTACGCTAAGAGCTTCGGCAGATGGGCGAGATTGAACAGCGGAAGATCGTCAGAGTTCCCTAGCGGGAGAGCCTGGCGGGGAGAGAAGAACCAGATAACTAAACCTTATTTTTTTATAATAGTCCAGCTTTAATCTCTTTCCTAATCAACGCATTAAAGGTTGATGAATTTTCAATATCTTTTTTATATTGCTCAGGATCAGTTGTTGCCCGTTTTTCAATATATATATTTATTCTATCTTTGAGCTCTTCGGGAAGTGGCGCATCATCACCACTTACCTTAGCTTTATTGGGATCACCATGATCTGGGTGGTATTTTCTCACCATTGCAGCAGCTTCTTCTGCCGATTTGCCGTCTTGTATTTCTTTTATGAACAAGGTCATCCTATAAAATTCATCAACTTGTAACATCATATATCGTTCAAGTGGTTGTAAGCCCCACCACCATCTAATATCTTCATCTTTAACACCTTCATTCTTTCGTCTATCGTAAGTAGGCTTCATTTTCGGATCGTTAATAATTCTTTCCGCCATATCTGGAGGAAATTTGTCTTCCCCAGTCTGCTGGACGATTTGTTTTGCTTTATAAATCATTTCTTTGACCGTTTTTTCTGCTTCAATTGGAGGTAAACCAATCATGTTTATAAACATATCAGCGTAATGCCTTTCCAATTGTTTTTCAAGTGGTGATGAAAATAATCCCATATTTTATAGTTTCTGCTTAAAATAATTATATTTAAATTTTCGAATCTGATAACCAGTGTTATGGGTGATCGTTTTGCCGATTAACTCATAATCTCACCACCAAATGCTGCTAGACTAACTAAGTCGATTTTTGCTTTGATCCATTTTTCATCTCGTGATTCGCAGATAAGAATTGGTTTATTCTTAGCTGAGAAATCCCAAGTTAATTTTGATGCATGAATAATTTTGTTTGCTAAGTCGCGTATAGATAGTTCTTTTTCGGTTTTATCCGATTGAATAAGGCGGCCGAAGTTGGGATGATTTGTTTTTTCGAAATAATTCGATATATTTTTTTCATCATCAAGTATGCGAATAAACATAGCGAGCTCAAGACAAGCTTTGTTGGCGCGTAACTCTGAAATCTCGAAAAGTAATTCTCTTAAGTATTTCCATTCACCTACAAAATTTGTATTAAGTAAATTTTCAAGAGGTTTTTGTGAAAATGCAAAAGTCATTACTATGGAAATATTCTCGTGGATTAATTTTGTTAATGGTAGTGAATAGTTTTTCATAAATAAAAGACAGACAAAGTGTATATTATCTGTAATTTTTATTCCTCCACTAACTTGATATCTGCTCCTAAGGCTGACAATCTTTCTTCTAACTTTTCATAACCGCGGTGGATGGGATAGACATTGTAGAGGGTGGAGGTGCCTTCGGCGGCGAGCATGGCTACGAGAATGATGGCGGCGGGACGCAGAGCAGCCGGGCAAACCACTTCGGCGCCATATAATTTGGTTGGGCCCTCGACCTCGACGCGATGCGGATCCATCAGGGTGACATTGGCGCCGAGACGGTTGAGCTCGGGATAGTAGATAGCGCGATTTTCATAGGTCCAATCGTGAATAAGGGTCTCTCCCCTAGCCTGCGTGGCAATCGGCACAAAAAATGGAAGATTATCTTGGTTAATACCGGGGAAAGGTAAAGCGTGAATTTTTTCTTCCAAAGCCTTCAATTTTGATGGCTTAGTAATAATATCCACCAGGTTAGTCAGGCCATTGCGGCCTTTGTATTTTTTGATAATTTCAAACTCATAGCCCATCTTTTCTAGTTTTAATAATTCCAATTCCAGAAAATCAATGGGACAACGCTTGATAGTGATGGCGGAATTGGTGGTGGCGCCAATGGAGACAAAAAGCATGGCCTCAATCGGGTCTTCGCTGATTTCATAGTCAATATTTTTGTTGATATTGGCTAGGCCGTGAACTTTCAAGGTGCTCGTGCCAATACCTTCAATTTTGACGCCCAAGCGCTCCAAGAAATGGCAAGTGTCTCGGACCATATAGTTGGAAGAGCAAAATTTGATCGTGGTCTCCCCGACTGTCTGGGCCGCGGCCATAAGAATATTTTCGGTGACCGTATCACCCGCTTCATAGAGCACAATTTCGGCCGGTCTTAATTTTTTTACATTAACAAGATATTTATCTTTTTCAGTTTTAACATCTAAACCTATTTTTTCCAAGGCATAAAGGTGAGGCTTGATGGTGCGGCTACCGAGACGGCAACCACCGGCCTGCGGAACAGCATATTCTTTGAGGCGGCTAGAGAGAGCGCCGAGCATCATAATAATGCTGCGAGTTTTTTGGGCCGCGACAATGTTGATATTTTTTAGGTCGATTTTGGCGACCGGACCGATAACCAAATCGTTATTTTCTTTTTTGATCGGCACGCCTAAGCTGACCAAGACCTCAACTAGACGGTTGACTTCTTCAATGGCGGGCACATTTTTGAGGCGCGTGATGCCGCGATTGATAAGTGAAGCGATAATGAGAGCAACGGCGGAGTTTTTGGCGCTATTGACGGTGACCTCGCCGCTTAATTTTTTCCCGCCAGTGATAATAAATTTTGCCATAAACAAAAGGTTGAAATTAATAAAAAAATATGGTATTAATAAGATTAGTTTAGCAAAAAACGGCTAAGAATACAAACGAGGCAAGCGAGTTGGGTAAATTAAGCAAGACAAGCGCAAATACTTGATTTACTTAGTTTACTTGATTTACTTAAGTAGCTTTTTATGACTATAACCCACCGACGCATCATTTACGTTTTTTTTATTTTGATATTCTTGCTGGCGGCACCAATTATTATCTTACGTGTCTCCGGTTATCGTTTTAATTTTACCAAGCGCGATTGGCAGAAAACGGGAATGATTTTTTTGGAAACAAAGCCAAGCGAGGCGAATGTTTATCTTGACGGCGCATTGGTCGCTAGTAAGACTCCGGCGCGCCTCAAGGATCTGGCGCCCAATAAATATACCCTTCGGATAGAAAAGGATGGTTTTCAAAATTGGGAAAAGGCAATCCAGGTGACTGAGGGGCAAACCAAAGAGATCCAATATATACGCTTATTTCGCAGCGGACAGGCGCCAAAGTTGTTAGTCAGCGAGAATATTATTTTATTGGCGCCGGAAATAAAAAATAACCAGGTGCTGGCTTTGGCCAATAGAAGCAATGATGATAAGGCTTTGCTTTTGATTGATCTGGTGAGAGGAGAATCGAGGGAAATTAAGAGTTGGGACGAAAAAGAAAAAATTATTGAGAAAATAGAATTCATAGATAACGGGGCCAGAGCAGCAGTTTACAGTAGTGGAGATTTGACCCTAGTAGGCTTGAATAGCGCGGGAATAGAAACCGACTTGCGAGAAAAATTGGGAAGGAATAAAAAAATTGACAAAATAAAAATGCCAATTGGCGGCAGTGAGAGCGTTTATTATATTAACGAGGGAACTTTAAAAAAATACAGCTGGTCAACCAATAGAGAGGAAACCATTTTGAGTTACGAGCCGGTTGATTATTTGGTTGACGGAAGTAAGATATATTTTTTGGATAATGAAAGTCTGGACAGGACAATTTTGAAGGTTATAGACCAAAATCAGAGTGCGGAGCCGAGAGTAATCAGCTCAATGGAGCGCGGTGATTACCAGCTAGCAGAGTTGGATAATAATTTTTTGACTATCAGTAATGAAGAAGAAAACGAGATATTGGTGGTTGATTTAAAGGAAAATAAAAATGAATGGTTAAAAAACGCCAGCTTTTATCAGTGGAGCGACAGCGGAACGGAAATGCTTTTTGGCAATAATTATGAGTTGTGGGTCTACCGGCCATTAGAAAAACAAAACACTTATACCCTTTTTACCCGGGTAAGCAATAAAATTGAAGCAGCCAATTGGTATCCGGTCGAAAGTCATATATTTTACGCGGAGAACGGATCGGTCAGGGCCGTAGAGAATATAGAAAAGGACGGCTTAACTTTTGAATTCGGTCAATGTGGCAAGTTGAATCAAATATTGATAAACGACAAAGGCGATAAATTGTTTTTCTTTGGCGAGGTGGGAAAAACGCGAGGATTGTACGAGCTGGATATACAGTAAATTAAATAACCAATTTGTTCTGAAGTTTCTCTTTGGCTAAATGTTGAGCGGCGAGCAGGCTATCAAAAGTGCCGGCGTCGATCCATTCGCCTTTGACTTGGCTGACCTCGAGTTCACCGCGCTCCAGATACCATTTGTGCAAATCAGTGATCTCAGTTTCGCCACGCGCGCTGGGGGTGAGATTTTTGGCAACTTCGATGACGCGGGCATCATAAATATAGAGGCCGGTAATACATAAGTTGCTTTTGGGGACAGTTGGCTTTTCTTCGATGGAAACGGCTTTGAAATTGGCATCAACTTCAACGACGCCGAAACGTTCCGGATCAGGCACGGCTTTAGCAAAAATTTTCCCGCCGTTTTTGAAGCTCTGAATTTCGGAAGATAAGTCATCTTCAAAAATATTATCACCCAAGATCAAAGCCACATCATCCGCGTCAATAAAATTTTCGCCAAGAATAAAGGCCTCCGGTAGACCTTTGGGGCTATCCTGAATCTCGTAGGTTAATTTAACGCCAAATTGTTTGCCGGAGCCAAGCAGGTTGAGATAATCTCCAGCCCTTTCTGGCGCGATGATAATTAATATTTCTTTGATGCCGGCTTTGATCAGGGTATTCAGCGGATAATAAATCATGGGCCGGTTATAAACAGGCAAGAGTTGTTTGCTGGTCACTTTGGTACAGGGGTTGAGACGGGTGCCATGCCCGCCGGAGAGAATGATGCCGCGCATAGGTTTAAAAGACAAGAATATAAAAAATAAACGTTACACTAAGTATCATAAACCAATAATTTGTTTATGCCAAGAGAATGGGGAAAAGTCAATAAAATGGGGCTAATAGGTGTTTTGGCCTGTTTGGGGATTATTTTGAATATAATGGCTCTTAAATCGCCTATTTTGGGCTTAATTTTAAGCGTTTTTTGGCTGGCGTGGTTGGTCTGTCAGCTAAGAAAAGGCTGGGGCTGGGATTTGGCCATAGCGATCCTTGGCGCGACGTTAATTATTTTGGGGTCGGTGTTTTTTTATATTTTTAATTTGGGCCCGACTGCGGTTTCCTTGATGGTCGTAATTTTAACTATTTTAGGCTTTGAGGTGAGCAAAAGGAATGAGCAAATTAAAATAAATATCAGTTGGGGCTGGCCTCGGATGAATGCAAAATTTGTGGTTTTGAGTTTATATTTTGTTTTTTATATTTTATCCTTTGTTTTGCTTTTTCAATATCAATCAACGGAGGCGATCCGGACACCCTGGGAAGTACTGCCAAAGATTTTCTTGGTGATTTATTTTGCGTTGAGCGGACTTTTGTTGATTTACGCGACGAATTCGCGGGAGGATAATAATTATAAAATAATTACCGTACTAATCGGGGCGCATTTTTTATTGGGTTTAATGGTGGCGACGATTATTTATAAAATCGGTTTTGGTTTTGATCCGTTTGTACATCGAGCGGCTGAAAAAGCCTTGGTTGATTTGGGTTATATCCAGCCCAAGCCGTTTTTTTATATGGGTCAATACGCCCTGGTGGCTTTTGGGGCCAATATTTTTCAGAGCAGTGTGACTTGGATAGATAAATTAATAGTGCCACTAATGGCAGTGTTGACTTTGCCGGGATTGGCAATAAGCAGTTTATTAAAATTAACCAAGACAGAACGGGAGGCAAAGATAGCCTGGCCTTTTTTAATCGGCGCGGTGACTCCCCTATTTTTTTATACCGTGCCCCAGAGTCTGGCTAATTTGCTGTTGCTAATTTTGATATTGATTAGCTGGTCGGTCATTTTGCAAAAAGAAAAAATAATTTGGCCACATTGGCTGATACTCGCGGCAATATTTTTTATTCATCCGCTGTCGGCTATTCCGGGCGCGATCTGGCTGGTCTGGGGGGCGTTAATTAATAGTAAAAAAATCTGGAAATATCTGGGTGGCATGGCAGCAGCGATCAGTTTACCGGTGATGTTTGTCATTTGGCAGAAAGTCTCGGGCGGTTTTGGCTTGGATTTCGCCTGGGAAAATTTGGGGCGCCTGACAGAGTCTTTTGGCGCGGAATTTTTGAATTATTTGCCTTTTTATTCCATTTACCACTTAGTTTATCTTTACCGGTTTAATATTTTATTTTTGATTTTAATTTTAGCCGCGCTGGGCATTTATTTTTTACTGCGTTCAACCAAAAACAAGGCGGGCGTTTTCCACTATTTGGCAGTGCTCGGAATTTTAATCTTGAACCTGCTTGCGCTGGGGCTGATCAATTTCCGGGCGATCATCGACTATGAACAAGTGGAATTTATTCGTCGGCTGGCACAGATTATTTTGATCGTGAGCTGTCCCCTACTTTTGACTGGAGCTTATTTGGTAATAAAAAAAATAATGATGCTCAAAGGCGGGCAGTTGATGATAATATTTTTTGGGGCTTTGTGGCTGACCTTTTCTTTGTATTTGAATTATCCGCGCGATGACGCTTTTTTAAAGGGGCGGAGTTACGCGGTTTCGGAAGACGATCTCAAGAGTGTGCGCTGGATCGATAATGACGCGCAAGGGAAAGATTATATTGTTTTGTCAAATCAGTCAGTGGCGGCCGCGGCGCTGCAGGAATTTGGATTTAAGAAATACTTTACCAGCAATCAACAATTAACAATCAACAATCAGCAACTTTTTTATTATCCCATTCCAACATCTTCGCCGTTGTATGAAATATATTTGGATATTATTTATAACGGCGTGACTCGAGAGAAAATACAAAAGGCCCAGGCGTTAACCGGGGCCGAGAAAGTTTATTTGGTGATCAACAGTTATTGGCTGGATGCCAAGAAAAGAGCTGAGGAGGCCAAATTATTGACAAACAACCGAGAAAATATAGGTGGCAAGGTGTGGGTATTTGGGTGGTAGTTGGCTAATAACCAGAGCACGCCTGGGGATCACTAATGTGAAAATGAGGAGTGACTGTTTCCCCGGTTCCTTTCTGATTTTGTTCGTCTTTCCAATCTATAAAATAACCGTTGCAAGCATTTACCATTGCCTTATATTCGTCTTTCAGCCCGGGATCCCAATAACCTTTCATTGTCTCATTAACCTCAAAATCAGCGGCAAAAGAGCCATTGGGATTTTTGTAGGGGCCACCATAGTGGCATGAACCGCTAGTGTGGGCGCAGGGGGGCTGACTATAGTTGTCACGACAACGAGCCAGGCCAGCGCTATCACTGATAGAAGTAATCATAAAGTGAAGGGCATTTTTTCCATCCTCGACACGTTTTGAATTTGCTTTTTTGATACATTCTAACAGATTTTCTAATTGGAATGAAGCGTCTTTGCATTGGGCTACTTTATAGTTTAATCCGCCGCAGTCGCAGCCATTTCTAGGCGTGTCCTGATTGCAACTACAGTCTTTGCCAGCATCGATGCCGCAACCAAGACTATTGACAACGCCGGAAGTATCAATTCCTTCGCCTGAGCTGGAAGAAGGTCGAGGGCCTCTTTCTTTGCAGATCGGACCGATGTTCCAATTCGCGGAGATCTGGCCTTTGATCAGGGTTTGGAAACTATTACCAGAATACAGGTTGATTAAAAGACTGACCAGGAGATAGGCCGCCAAAATAATCAGGGCAGCCAGAAGAGTGCTTTTTATTTTGTCCATGGCGGTTTTGATTGCCTCAGCATTGCCCCAATTCATAATAAGACCGATGGCTTGCCACATAAAGAATAACATTACCAGGCCGGCCATGGTGACAAAAATGAATTTACCAAAGTTGACAATGACTTGAAGGACGTCACAGACGTTACAGTCGCCCTTAGTTAGACAAAGATTATCCACGTTATCAACTAAACTCATAAAAGCCTGAGCTGGATGAGTGGGCAGCAAAAGAATAGAAAAGGAAATTAAAAAAATGAAAACTAAAAATATTTTTTTCATAAGTTTTTGTTTTGAATGGCTATGGAATAATTATACTATTTTGGGGAAAGGAAGTAAAATAGTAAAAAATTTCAAAATCCTAATGTCAAACAAAGCTCAAAGCCTTAAATTCAAATTAAAAGCACATTCTATGATTTAGATTTAGGATTTTGTTGGAAATTAGGATTTAAGATTTGGAAATTTTTATTTTATTCATATCTTAGCGCGTCGACCGGATTCAGGCTGGCGGCATGGCGGGCCGGATAAACACCAAAGATCAATCCGGTGATCACCGAAAAGCCAACACTCAAGATCAGGCCGGCAAAAGAAAAATTGAAGCCCCAATCAAAACCAAAATTTTTGGCCAAGAGATAGGCAGTGAAGCTGAAAAGCGTGCCCAAAATTACGCCAATCAAGCCGCCCAGAAAGGTCAAAAATATTGCCTCCCACAGAAATTGCCAAAGGATATCTTTGCTGGTGGCGCCAACGGCCTTGCGTAGGCCGATTTCATAGGTTCTCTCGGACACCGAGACATACATGACATTCATAATGCCAACCCCGCCAACCAAAAGAGAGATGGCGGCAATCGCCACCAAAAGAAAAGTGATGCCGGCACTCAGGGTGTTGACCATTTTTAAAACATCATCCATAGTGGAGACGGCAAAATCATCTTTTTTGGGATCGGTGATATCATGCTCGGCACGCATAATATCAACAACGTCAGCCGCGGTTTGCGAGGTATAATTGGTATCTTTGAGATAGGCCATAATAGCCTGGACATGGTCAATGCCCAGGATTTTTTTCTGGAGGGTTCTGATTGGCAGATAAACCATACTGTCCATGTCCATAAAACCCAGGTAATTTCCCTGCTCCTCCATAACGCCAATAACCGTATATTTCAAATTACCAATTTTGATAGACTGGCCCAGAGCGTTATCATCGCTGAATAATTTGTCTTTTAGCGCCGGGCCTATAATGACAACTTGGGCTTGCGATTTGTCCTCTTCTTCGGTAAAGGGGCGGCCGGAGATAATTTCGGCGTTGTATAAATCAAAAAATTGCGCGGAAACACCCCAAAGCATGGTGGTTTTTTTGTCTAGGCTACTACTGACCACATCTTGGCCCATCTGCATAGCATAGAAACCGCGGATGTTGGGGTGCTGGCCTATTTTTTCGCCATCCTCTATTTTCAGGGTGGTAATAGTGATGCCTTGGGCCATACCCATAGCGTTTTCGCTCGAGGTCTGCTTGGTAGAAGGGACTTTTATTTCCACTTGGACGAAATCGGAACCAAAAGCTTGTGATTGGTTTAAAATATAATATTTAACGCTTTGACCCATATTGATCACGACAATGACTGACATCACACCAATCAAAAGACCGAGCACGGTCAGGGCGGAGCGGACTTTGTGTGCCCGGAGGGCACGGTAGGCGATTTTTAGGGGAGAGAGCAGTTTCATGACAGTAAATTATGTATAAGGTTTGAACCGATTGGTTATTAACTAATAATGCAAAAATCAAAAATCAAAATGTAAAATTTTGGTATCCCGCTAACGCGGGATGGATTGTATAATTTTAAATTTTACATTGTCATTTTGATTTTTGATATTTACATTTTTCATTTGTTTCTACTCATGTCTTAGCGCTTCCACTGGTTCGAGGCGCGAGGCCCTTTGGGCCGGATACCAACCAAAAATTATACCAACCGAACAGGAGATCGATAAACCCAAAATAATTGACAAGGGACTAATTATAAAATCCCACTGATAACCGAGATAGTTGGCAACAAGAGCGATGAGCCAGGAAAGAATAATACCAATGATCATACCGAAGATGCCGCCGATGGCAGTAAGAATCATTGATTCAGTCAAAAATTGAATTTGTACATTTTTACTAGTGGCACCAACGGCTTTGCGCAAACCAATCTCCCGTGTTCTCTCATTGACGGCAATAAGCATAATATTCATAATGCCGATCCCGCCAACCAAAAGGGAAATGGAAGCGATGCCAGCTAAAAAGAAACTCAGGGCATTAGTAACTTGACTCAAGACATCCAGAGCTTGGGTGGCGGCACGAGCGGAAAAATCATCTGGTTCATCGCCAGTAATATCGTGCCGGGAACGTAAAATTTGTTTGATTTCCGTCAAAACAGTGGGCACTTTTTCGTCGGAGGCTACTTTGACCCGAATCATACTGACATGATTGATGCCAAGCATTGTTTTTTGTGCTGTTTCCAGAGGAATGTAAACCTGGGTATCTTTGTTTTCAAAAGCCTGAACACCTCTTTTTTTCATAACACCAATAACACGGAAATTTTCTTTTTTAATCTTGATAGTCTCGCCGATGGGATTTTGATTATTAAAAAGATCCTGCCAGACTTGCCAGCCCAGAACGGCTACCCGGCTAAGACCTTTTTCATCAGCATTATCAAAAAATGTTCCTTCCTCGACCGATGATGTTTCCACTAGTGGATATTCGGCCGTGGTACCAATATAGGTAACATCTGTTTTTTGATTTTCTCTTTGAATAGTTTCCAGACCGCGGACAAAACTGGTAACAGCGACGACATCAGGAATTTTTTTTAAAGCCAAGGCATCATCATATTTTAAAGTGGTAACCACAATGCCCATAACTGAAGCCGGGGGACCCTCCTCATCACTGGCTCCAGGCATGACGCCAATTAGATTGGAACCGACGGAAGTAATTTGGTTGAAAATCAAACTTTGGGCGCCAGCGCCGACGGCCATGATAATAATGACGGCGGCGACTCCGATGATGATGCCAAGAATAGTCAAAAAAGAGCGCTTTCTATTGGCGCGCAAATTTTTGAAGGAAAATTTTAGACTGGCAAGGAGAGACATGAGAAAGAACTTATTTGATCAAACCGTCTTTGATATTAACACGCTCTTTGACTAATTGATCGGAAACAATTTCGCCGTCAAGAATTTTGAGGATGCGCCTGGCGACAGCGGCTGTATATTGCTCATGCGTGACGAGAATGATAGTTTTACCTCGCTCATTTAGGTCTTGTAATATTTCCATGACTTGGGCGCCTGATTTGGAATCAAGGTTGCCAGTGGGCTCATCGGCAAAGATAACCTCTGGTTCATTGACCAAGGCGCGGGCAATAGCCACCCTTTGTTTTTCACCGCCGGATAATTGGTTGGAGAAATGGTCGAGACGGTGTTCTAGCCCCACACTTTTGAGGGCGGCAATGGCGGCTGATTTTTTATCCTTAGCGCCATTGTATTCTAGGGGTAAAATGACGTTGTCCAAGACAGTAGTTCGCGGTAAAAGATTGAACGACTGGAAAACAAAACCGATTTTTTTGTTGCGCAAGGCGGCTAATTTGCCATCATCAAAATCACTAGTGTCTTGACCCTCAAAAAAATACTGGCCACAAGTGGGGCGATCTAAAAAGCTCAAAATATGCATAAGGGTTGACTTCCCTGAGCCAGAAGGACCCATGATAGCTACGAATTCGCCTTTGTTAATAACACAATTCAGATGATGTAAAACCTTGGTGGTTACTTCGTCGGTAATGAATTCTTTGCAGATATCTTTTAGTTCAATAAGTGATTTTTGGTCAGACATAAAAATAAAGCACTATGAGGAGTTATTTTGTTTTGATAAAAGTGATCACCTCTTCGCCGACAGTGAGTCCAGAGATAATTTCTATATATTCATCGCCGCGAATGCCGGTGATAACATTTTTTTCTTGGGGCTGACCATTGACTAAAACCTCTACGTATTTTTGACTATCCTTTTGCTTGACTGCTCTAAGGGGGACCCTGATGGCATTATCAACGCGATTGGTTTCAATAGTCAGATTGGCAGTCATGCCTGGTTTGACGCTTTCAATATTTTCATTAAATTGAATTTTTACTTGATAGTAAACGACATCTTGAATGACTTTTTCCGCTGGATTGACAAAGGTGACCGTGCCTTTAAAAATAGTTTCGTCGCCAAAGGAATCCAGGGTAATCTCCGCGAGTTGGCCGATTTTTATTTTGGCCACATCGGATTCGGGAATATCAGCTTCAATCTCCAGCTTGGAATCGCCAATCATTTTGATGACCGGTTCGGTCAAGTAATTTTGTTCGCCGACTTTATTATTCACTTCAGTAATCAAGCCATCAACCGGCGCTTTGATGATTACGTCATTCAGATTGGCTTCAGCCAAAGCCAAACCAGCTAGCGCTCGGGCGACAGCGGCTTCGGCTGATTTGAGATCATAAGATTGGGGCTTGGCCTTTTTGAGGGCCAGTTGCGCTTCGGCTAATTCTAGATTATTTTGAGCCAAGGAGACGGAACTCTCCATTCGGCTCAGCTGATCGGCATAATAAACATCCTTGTTGGTCCAATTGGATTGGGCGGTCTGGAGTGAAGCTTTGGAAGTAGAAATATAACCTTGTTCCGTTTGAATAGTAGTGATCAAAGCATCCAGCTCGGTTTGAGTGAGCGCAGAACTGGTAACGGTGGCTTTAAAAACCGCGAAACAATCAGATAAATATTGGCGCACAGCATCGAGACAATTATTGACAGCGGTTATGGTGGCGGAAATTTCTTCATCGCTTGAATTGATAGACAGGGACCTGGTTTTATTTTGGGCGTTAGTCAGACTATTTTTAGCCGTGGTTTTACTGACTCCGGAATTATTAATAGTGGCGGTATTCAAAATACCCAACGTATCACTAGCATCATCATTGGCCAAGGCATCTTCTCCGGTTTTAATGGCATGTTCGGCCACGATCAATTGATTGTTCAGAGAAACAATCGTGGTTTCTTTGAGGTTATTGATTTCTGTATCGCGGTTGAGCTTGAGATTGTCTAAATTGTTTTTCGCCGCGGCCAGGTCTTGCTTTTTTTGGTCTACAGTTATTTCGGAAATGCGTAAATCTTCAGCCGTAGCACCGGCGAGTAATTTTTCCAGACTAGCTTCGGCTTCAGAGAGAGCGCTTCTGGCGGTATTAACCTGACTACTCAAAGCAGCAGTGTCCAAAGTGGCCAGAATAGCACCGGATTTAACTTGATCGCCGACCTTGACTTTTAGGCTGGCCAATTTGCCGGTGGATTTGAAATTGAGATTAATATCCTCAGTTGAGGAAACTGAGCCGGTAGCGTCAACGGTTTGAATAACTGGACCGCTTTCCGCTTTGGCGGTGGTATATTGAACGGCTTGGTTTTTGGGTCTAAACAAAAAATAACCAAGGGCAATGACAAGCGCTAAGACTACGGGGATGACAACTTTTTTTTTCATAGGCTGAGATTTATTTTAATTAGGATAATTTTTGCAAAAATAATTCTTCCGCCATTTTGGGATTGGCCTGGCCGCGGGTTCCTTTCATCAGTTGGCCGAGAAAAAATTGGAGCAAGGCGGTTTTGCCTTTTTTGAATTGTTCAACCTGACCGGGATTATCAGCGATAATTTTATCAACCAGAGGCGCCAGATCACCGATATTTTCCAAGAGGCGTAAGCCCTGATCAGCCAAAATACTGGTGGGATCTCCCCCATTTTCCACCATCAGCGCCAAGATGTCAACGGCATTTTTTGAGTTGATTTTGTTTTTATAAATCAAAGTGATAAATTCAGCAAAGTTTTCCGGGGTCAAGGGAGTAGAATCTAGGGTTTTTCCTTTGGCGGCCAATAACGGCGGCAATTTATTAATCAGCCAATTGGCAACCAACTTGCTCAATTTGCCTTTATATTTTTCCCAGGGATCACTTTCTTCTAGAGCTATTTCATCCAGATCAGCCAGCCAGCTTTGTAGCTCACTCATGGTTTGCTCGGTAAAATCGGCTAATTTTTTATCATTTATAATCAGTTTGGCGTCAGTCAAAGAAAAAGCATATTGGTCTACGAAGCGGGCGGCCTTGGCTTGGGGCAGCTCAGGCAATTCATTTTTTATTTTTTGAATCTCTTCGGCGGTCAAAACCAGCGGCGGCAAATCCGGCTCGGGAAAATAGCGATAGTCGTGAGCATCTTCTTTGCTCCTTTGGCTATAGGTGGCTTGTTCACGGTCGTTCCAACCGCGGGTTTCCTGAATTATTTCTTCGCCAGCGGCCAAAAGTTTTGACTGACGCATTATTTCATATTCGATAGAACGCTCTACGGCCTTAAAAGAATTAAGATTTTTTATTTCTACTTTGGTGCCGAGTTTGTGCGTGCTACTCAAAGAGATATTTACCTCGCAGCGCATTTGGCTTTTTTCCATATCCGCGTCGGAGATATCCAGTTGGCGGAGAATCTTTTGAAGTTCCTGACAAAATTCTTTGGCTTCAGCGGCGGAGTGAATGTCTGGCTTGGTGACGAGCTCCATCAAAGGAATACCGGCGCGGTTGAGATCAACCAAAGACTCAGTTTCGCTCTGGTCATGAATCAGGCGGCCAGTATCTTCTTCCAAATGAATGCGTTCGATACCAATACGGCTGTGACCAAAAATCAGAATGCCGTTGGTACACAATGGCTGATCATATTGAGAGATCTGGTAGCCTTTGGGCAAGTCGGGATAAAAATAATTTTTGCGATCAAATTTGGAGTGTTTGGCGATGACACATTCCAAAGCCAAGCCGGCTTTGACTACCATTTTGACCGCTTCCATATTGATAGCCGGCAGAGTACCTGGCTGGCCGGTGCAAATCGGGCAAATATGGCTATTGGGCGCTAATTCTGAAACGCCGATTTGGGCGGAAGTATTGGCGCAACGACAAAACATTTTGCTCTTGGTTTTGAGCTGGGTGTGAATTTCTAGACCAATGGTAGGGGTGAATTTATTTTCTGACATATTTTTACCGAAAAATAGCCATTTAATTATGGCGATATAATATGTTCATCTTAGCATATTTTTGACAAAAATAAAAGCCCGGCCAAATGGCCGAGCTTATAAGCAAAGTGAGCTCCGTAAACCTATGCAGGTTAGAGCTCTTCCCTGCATTCAGGGCATGGCTCTTTTTTTCCTCTTGCCAGATATCGTCTCTCCCCTGGTTCGAGGAAACACAACTGTTTTCCCATTTTACGGGTCCTCCATTTTAATGAGTAGGGTTGTTTTGTTTCTTAATTTTTTCCCAAATTTTTTCATGAATTTTTTCAATAGGAAGGAGCTGGCCATTTTCTACACAGTCAATAATATGCCAGTAGTCAAACTTGCCAGCCAAATAGCGATAGGTGTCACGTGCCTTTTGTAGATGTTCTAAATTATTTTCCAGGCCGTCTTTTTTGCCTTTAATATATTCCTTGCCTGCTTGGCTTCTCTGCTCTATTAGGTGAATAACTGTGGGAATATCCACGTCTAGAAATATGACCATATCTGGTTCGGGAATTTTGAAGGTTTTGAATTCCAATTCTATCAACCAATCCAGAAACTTATCTTTTTCTTCAGGATTATCAATCTTACTAAGCTGGTGTCCCATATTGGAAGTAGCATAACGATCCAATATTACTGTTTTACCGCTTTCTAGCCATTTGTCCAACATCTCTTTGACTTCAAAGCGATCACAGGCAAAAAAGAGCGAGGAGATACGGGGATCCAATTCGGCCGCGTCGCCGAATTCATTATTTAAATATTGATCAACTAAAACACCAAAAAATTTTTGGCCATGACGCGGAAAGGAAAATGTTTCTACCTCTCGTCCCTCAAATTTTAACCGTTCAACTAATTTTTTGGTCTGGGTGGCCTTGCCCGAGCCGTCGATGCCCTCGATGATGATGAGTTTGCCTTTCATAAAGTGGATAATTTCCAAGATACAAGATACAATTTCCAAATAAATTTCAAATTACAAATAACAAATTCTAAATATTCAGATACTCACGTTTAAGAATTATTTTGTGCTTAGGATTTGAAATTTGGTGCTTATTTGGAAATTGTATCTTGTTTCTTGTATCTTGGAAATTTATTTGATAATTTTTTTTATTATAGCAAAATATAATTCCAGAATAGGATTCCCAATGTATTTTAATAAAGGATTTTGGATTTCCTGAAATTCGATCTTGCCGGTCATAAAATCAAAAAGTTGATAGTCGCCGAATTTTCTGGCGGTTTGAAGTTCGCGGCGTGCTTTAATAATGCTCGGTAAATTAATAATAAGCCAGCCGTAAGCTTTTAGCCTCTGCCAGAAAAAACCGCGGGCTAGGGAAAAAATAATCAAGCCGAATTCCATGGCGAGCCAGGCGGGAAAAGCCAAAACCAAGGTCCGCAGTTTGTAAAACTTCAGGGTAAAGTAGAGACGATTTTTTTCCAGCCAAAAATAGCGCTGTTTATTTTTTTTGGAGGGAAATTTGTAGTGATGATGAACAACAGAATTACTCACGGCCAGAAGATGCCAATCGGCCAGGCGAGCGCGAAAACAAAAGTCTGAATCTTCGTGATAGGCAAAATATTTTTCATCCAGCAGACCAATTTGCTCCAAGACCGCGCGGCGGATAACCACGGCCGAGAAGGACAAATAAGCCGATTCATAATCGCTCTGGCCATATTTTTGAAATAATTGATTAATAGGCCAATTATCACCAAAAGAATAGCCAAAACCGAGAAAGTGAAATGAATTGCCAAAGCTATTGATCAGATTTTTTTCTGGGTAGCGAGTGATTAGGGGCTGGGCCAGACCGACTTCGGGATGATTCTCCATTTTTTCAATAATGATTTTTAGCCAATCGGGCTCGACAACGGTGTCGTCGTTTAAGAGAATAACATAGTTGGGATTTTGTTTGAGGGCGTAAGTAATACCTTGATTGTAGCCTGAAGCAAACCCCCTATTTTTTTCATTGCGGATGATGGTCGGAAAATTGAACATTTTCTTTTGCCAGCCATTGAGAATTTCTAGGGTTTTGTCTTTCGAGCCATTATCTATGACCACTAGATTCCAATCTTCTTTGGGATAATCCATATTTTTGAGCGACCAAAAAAGTTCGGATAAAAATTTTTCCGAATTCCAGGTGGCGATAATGATAAAAATTTTGGGCATACTCTTATAATTTCCAAGAGACGAGATACAATTTCCAAACAAAATTCAAATTTCAATTTCTAAATTTCAAATAGCTATTGGTTTTGAATATTGTAATTTATTTGTTTCTCGTTTCTTGTATATTGGAGCTTGTTTTTGCTTCTTCAATGCTATTGCGCCGAACTACCTTGGTAATATCATGTTCCATTTTTTCCAGCCGGACAAAGATGCGAAACATCAGATAAAAGACAACAACGACGGCCACGTATAAAACCAAATCAGTACCGCGGCCAATGCCGAGCAAATTGGCTAGATAAGTCAGAGAAGATGGGGTGACAAAAGCCACTCCCACAGCGATCCAAAAAACGAGCCACATAGCAAACTCGCTGGGTTTAAGCTCTTGGCGGCGATATTTGGCCACGACGCGCCACAGGGCGAAAAGACAAAAAAGAATGGCGAGGATTTGGATTAACATAACATTAATTTTTAATTTCCAATTTTTAATTTTTAAATAATTTTTAATGACTAAATTTTAAAACTTGCAAAAAATATTTTTAAAAGCTATGATACAAGTATAATTAATTAGATTTAATAAATATGAGAGATTATGCG
>JAAZMX010000011.1 GCA_012798565.1 Candidatus Kuenenbacteria bacterium | reverse complement strand
TTTCTCAAACACAAACCACTCGTCGTTCTTCTCGGTGCAATACCTAATTTCATTGTTGCAATAATTATCCTCCCATTTCCGAATTTCGATCCGGCCTTCAGTCCATGTTTCGTAAATCGGATCATCAGACCAAAACTCAGTCACGAAGATGAGCTGAAATTTATCTTTGTATTCAATTGGTGTTTCTTCGTTTTCCATACTTCGCTTTTAGGCTATTGTGCTTATTGGAATAATAGCATATAATTTAGTGAATGGGAAGCAATAAATGGCCTCAATTCACTAAATATTGACATTTTAAGATAAAACGACTATAATACCAGTATACTATTAACAAAACATATGGCTACAACAAAACCAATAAGGGACCGGCTAACAGCTTTAAAAAGCGAATTTGATACTCTCCGCAAAGGCAAGGAGTCGCTTTTAGTTATGATTGACGAAGCTGATGTTCCGGAAAGCGTCTATAACTCCAACGCTATTGAAAACTCTACCCTCACTCTTAAAGAGACGGAGAAAATTCTTTTGGACATGGAAGTCTCTCGCGACGTTTCTTTGCGAGAAGTTTATGAGGCTAAAAATTTAGCTCGCGTCATCGGCTACACTCGCAATAAAAGCAAGGAAACAGAAATCAGCAAAGAGCTTATTTTACTTTTGCATCAAATGTTGATCGGCGGAATTGATGATAAAATCGCCGGCCGTTTTAGAAGACTCGGTGAATATGTTCGTGTTGGGACTCATGTGGCGCCGGCTCCCGAGCACGTTGAGAGAATGATTGAAGCTTTACTTCTTGAATACACCGGCAATCTGAATAATTATTTTTTAGATAAGATCGCTAAGTTTCATTTGGATTTTGAAAACGTTCATCCTTTTTGCGACGGCAACGGACGCATCGGCCGTGTCTTGGTTTGTTTCCAATTACAGCGCCTCGGTTTTCCGATGATTATTATCCGTGATCGCGAAAAGAAAGAATACTATAAAGCTTTCGGCGATTATCGAGATGATAAATCCGCCAAGACCATGGAAAAAGTCGTTTACTTGGCTTTGATGGAATCTCTTAATAAGCGCATCACTTATCTTAAAGGTCAGAAAATTATTACTCTTTCCGAATATACTAAGACACATAATTTGTCAGCTCCGGCCATGACCAATGCTGCCAGACGGCAATACATCCCGGCTTTTCGTGAAAAGGGCGTCTGGAAAATCGGAGAAGATTTTGAGTATAAGAATGGAAAAAACAAATAATATGGACTTATCACATCTCGACAAAAAATATTTTATTGACGCGCACAAATATAACTGCCCCTTTTGCAAGCGTAATCATGTTACCTACAGCATGGTGGATCACTTTGCTTTTAATTGGGGCGACAAGAAAATCTGTCATGGCTATTTAATCAGATGTAATTCCGATGGATGTGAAAAGGTATCTATGCATTTGAGTTTTAAAGAATTGCGAGAGGGTTACGTTGAATATAGCCAACAGCGTTATTACAGCAGATTTGCAGAAAATACTGACATTGATAAATTTTTATTTTTCTCCCAACCGACTTCATATTTCGTACTGGACAATCGCATTCCCGAAAAGGTTCGAGAGCTAATTTACGAAGCAGAAAACAGTCGCAGATCAAACTTCCTTGTCGGCGCATCGGCCTGCTTACGCAAAGCTATTTATGAACTACTCGAGTATGAGAAGGCTATTGTAAAAAATTCAAAGACCGGCCATGCCGACTACCAGGAAAGTATTAAAAGTTTGAAAACAAAGTTTCCAGCTGTCGCGCCGGAGCTTTTTGATGCACTCGGACAAATTCAAGAAATGGTCAGCGACAATGTCCACGAAGGATCATGGGACGCATGGGATTCTCCCAAGCTCACGACCCTTATTGAATTAACAAAGGCAACATTGCATGAAATGTATGTCGTTCCGGCTGAGCGCAAAGATCGCCTAGGCGTTTTAAGCCAGCTTAAATCTGTTTTTTCCAGCTCTAAAAACGGTAAAGACGAAGAAGAGCAAATAGAAACTAAACCTGAATAATATGGCAATCAAAAAATCTCAACTCTATAGCTCAATATGGTCGGCCTGCGACGAACTTCGCGGTGGCATGGACGCTTCGCAGTATAAGGATTACGTTCTCGTGCTTTTGTTCGTACGCTATGTCTCGGACAAATACGCCGGCAAATCAAATCAGCTGGTGGAAATTCCAGACGGTGGAAGTTTTTCCGATCTTATTAAACTCAAAGGCAAGCCGGACATCGGCGAAGGTATCAACAAAGTTTTAAGCAAACTGGCCGAAGCTAACGAATTGCATGGCGTAATTGACGCGGTTGATTTTAATGATGAAGATAAGCTCGGTAAAGGCAAAGACATGCAGGATCGTCTTTCCAACCTTATTGCAATTTTCGAAAATCCTGATCTGAATTTCAGTAAGAACCGGGCCGAGGGAGACGATCTTTTAGGCGATGCTTATGAATATCTGATGAAGCACTTTGCCGTTGAATCCGGAAAAAGCAAAGGCCAATTTTATACCCCGGCCGAAGTTTCTCGCATCATGGCCAAAGTGATTGATGCTCATAAAGCTACCGGCACAATGCAGTCGGTTTACGATCCGACCTGTGGCAGCGGTTCGCTTCTTTTGAAAGTCGCCGACGAAGCGCCGAAAGGAATATCTATATTCGGCCAGGAACTTGATAATGCCACCGCCGGGTTAGCCACACTCAATATGTGGCTTCACTCCAAGCCGACAGCCGTTATCAAAAAAGGCCAAAGCACCATTTCCGGTCCGCTTTTCACCGACAACGGCGCTCTCAAGACTTTTGATTACGTGGTTGCTAATCCGCCATTTTCTTATAAAGCTTGGCGGAACGGCTTTAATCCTGAACAAGATATTTTTGGCCGTTTTGACGGCTTCGGCATCCCTCCTAAGAAAAATGGCGACTATGCTTTCCTTTTACATATTTTAAAATCTCTCAAGAGCACCGGGACCGGCGCAGTTATTTTGCCTCACGGTGTTTTGTTCCGCGGCAATGCCGAAGCGGAAATCCGCAAGAATATTATTGACCGTGGTTATATCAAAGGCATCATTGGCTTGCCGGCTAACCTGTTTTATGGCACGGGCATCCCAGCCTGCATTATCGTTTTGGATAAATCCGAATCAGGTAATCGCCAGGGCATCTTTATGATTGACGCTTCTAAGGGCTTTATCAAAGATGGCAATAAAAACCGTTTGCGTGAGCAGGACATCCGCAAGATTGTGGACGTCTGGGAGAATAAATTGGAATTGCCGAAATTCTCCCGCTTCGTTGCCAATGACGAAATAAAAAAGAATGAATATAATCTTAATCTCCCGCGCTACATTGATACGCAGGAAGCCGAAGACATTCAAGACATTGAAGCGCATCTCAAAGGCGGAATCCCTGACGCCGATATTAAAGCCCTGTCCGCTTATTGGGATATTTGTCCGACGCTCAAAAATTCTCTTTTCAAAACTAACGGCCGTAAAGGATATAGCGAGCTCTTGATCGCTCATGATGAAATAAAGAAAACCATTCTCAATCATCCGGAATTTGAAACATTCCGGAAGAAAGTTATGGATTCGTTCACCAAGTGGCAGAAGGATTCAGTCGATTTCCTTAAAACTATCTCCGGTGCCAATCATCCCAAGGCAGTCATCCAAAAAATATCAGACGGCTTGCTCGGGACATATTCCGATCTGCACTTGATTGATAAATACGATGTCTACCAGCATTTGATGAATTACTGGGAGGAAACGATACAGGATGATACCCATATTATCACCGTTGACGGCTGGAAATCCGGCAACGAAGTGATCCGTTTGCAGAAAGAAAATAAAGGCAAGAAAAAAGATATTGAGGGTTTGACCGGTTTGGAAGGCCGGCTTATTCCAATCTCTTTGGCCATTAAAGTTTATTTTGCCGATGAACAGAAAAAACTTGATGAGCTAAATGCCGCGCTTGAGCAAGTCGGAGTGGATATGGATGCGCTTAAAGACGAACATGGTGGTGAAGACGGCTTGCTTTCTGAAGTTATCGATAACGATAAAATAAGCAAAGCTAACGTGCAGAGACGAATTAAAGAAATTAGTAAAACCTCGGATGATTCTGATGTTGATGATGAGCTTTTGATTCTTGAAAAATATTCGGCTTTGTTTGAAAAAGAAGCCGACACCAAAAAAGCGATTAAAGATGCCGAGAAAGATTTGGAGAAAAAGGTGCTTGTAAAATATCCGGCTCTTACCGATGAAGAAATCAAAACGCTGGTCGTTGAGCGCAAGTGGATGGATGAGTTGTCCGCTCGGGTTTTGGGTGAAGTGGACCGGCTCTCCCAGATGTTGGCCGGCCGGGTCAAAGAATTGGCCGAACGCTATGCCGAACCGATGCCGGCAATCTCGGATGACGTTGCCGATCTTACCGAAAAAGTCGAAGAGCATCTCTCCAAGATGGGATTTAATTTGAAATAATATGGAATTTAAACAGGACACAATTGGAGATATTCTTACCAGTGAACATGAGTTGGTTCTTCATGGTGCGGAATGCTACGGCGATTATTTCATTAACGCCTCAGAATTTAACCATCTTTTGAACGACTTTATTAAGTCGATTGATGATCCGGCAAAATTTATATTTGTCGCTTTTCTTTTTCAAATCAGAAAATATCACACCCTCGCTTTATTCTCCGCGATAAGGAGACACCACATTCAGACAAGCATGAATCTAAGATATGTAATCGAAGCGGCACAGTGGGCGGCCTACGCGTTGGGTAACGAAGACCAAGACAAGTTTTGTAGTAAAGACGCTAATGGAATAATTTCCGTGGAGGACAAACATGAAAAAGCGATGTATCAGTGGCTCGATAATAACTTTAAAGTTAAAGCCGACGAAACTCGCAGATTAAAAAAGATGATAAGTGGCGCTGGCGCTCATTCCAACATTGCATATGCATTTCAAAATTTTGAAATGAAGCCAATTGAAGATGCTGGTTTTAAGACGACTTTCTTTGACCCGGAAAATGGCTACTGGATAAAAACCGATTTATGGTTTGTCGCCAATACAGCTTTGGGGCTTATGGATTTATTCTATGGGGTTAACCAGAAATATAAGGTCTTTAAATTGATTGGTGACTTTGGGCCCAGATTTAAGAAGCTAGTTGATGAAAATAATCGGCTTAAGACAGAAATGATGAATACTGAGAATTATAAAAGAGCCCAGAAACTAATGACAAAATAATTTTATGATGAACGTAACTCAGACAATTCCAAAAGGATATAAAAAAACCGAGATCGGCGTGATCCCGGAGGATTGGGAGATAAAAAAATTAGGTGAACTTGCTGATTACAAAAATGGTAAATCGCTCGAAAGGTATATTGATAACAGTGGCGATTACTATTTGATGACTTTGAATAGTTTAGACATAAATGGTCGGCTCAAAGAGGATCATCTTAGAGTAAAGTTTAGCGATAACTCTTTGAGCAAGAATGACCTAATCATGATCCTGAGCGATGTAGCTCATGGTAATTTTCTCGGACTTACTGACTTAATTCCAGAAAGCAACCGATATGTCTTAAACCAGCGGGTAGGTGCATTAAGGAATGTGCGGAATGTTTCTCCTTATTTTCTATCTAAGTATATAAATTGCCATCAGAAATATTTCAAGACAGCAGGACAAGGCTCATCTCAACTAAATCTTTCTAAAGGTGACGTTCTTGATTTTTTAGTTGCTTATCCAACATCAAAATCTGAACAGTCCGCAATTTCCGATGCAATTACTGATATAGATTTACTTATCAGTAAAACCAGAAGCCTGATCGAAAAGAAAAAGAACATCAAGCAAGGTGCGATGCAGGAATTACTCTCCGGCAAGCGACGTCTCTCTGGATTTAAGGGCAAATGGAATACTCAAACACTTGGCGAGATTGCGGATTTCGAACGTGGACAAGGTCTCTCAAAGGCGGACTTGAATGATGCTGGTGCTTATAGATGCATCCACTACGGCCAGCTATTTACCGGTTACAAAGAATTGATCGGAGAAATAAAAAGCAAGACGAATGTCGCAGGTAATCATTTTTATTCAAAGGCGAACGATGTGTTAATGCCGACCTCCGATGTAACTCCCAGAGGATTGGCAACCGCCAGCTGTATTCGGGAGGATGGCGTGGTTCTTGGTGGAGGAATTTTGGTCATCCGACTCCATTCCGGTCATGACGGAGTATTTTTGAGCTACTTCATTACGCAAAATAAAAACTCTGTCCTCAAGCTAGTTAAAGGATCAACTGTTTTTCACTTATACGCAAACGATCTGGCGAATTTGGAAGTAAGCTTTCCGGAATTTGAAGAACAAAAAGCAATCGCTCAAATTCTTACGGATATGGAATCAGAAATTGAAAAATTGGAGTCGCAACTTACGAAATACCAAGATATCAAGCAAGGCATGATGCAAACACTTTTAACTGGAAAAATAATATTAAAATAATATGGATACACAAAATACAACCAAAGTCGGCCAGCTGGAACGCAAAACACAGGATCGCATCGTTTCCTTGTTTAAGGATCGGCTCGGCTACGACTATCTCGGCAATTTTGAGGAACGGGAGGAAAATAACAACGTCGAGGAAGCCTATTTGCGTCCGTTTCTATTGCGAGCCGGCCATAGCGAAAATTTAATCAATAAAGCGATTGATGAGCTTAAAAAGACGGCCAATCGTCCGCATTTGAGCTTGTATGATTTGAATTACGAAACTTATAGCTTGCTTCGTTATGGCATTAAAGTCCGCGAAGACGTAGGCGAAAATTATCAGACAGTCTGGCCGATTGACTGGGCGCATCCGGAAAAGAATCATTTTGCCATTGCCGAAGAAGTAACAATTAAAGGCAACCGCACCAAGCGTCCGGACATTGTCTTGTATGTGAACGGCATCGCAGTGGGTGTGATTGAGCTCAAGCGAAGCATTGTCTCGGTTTCCGAAGGTATTCGCCAGAATATCGGCAACCAAAAAGAAGAATTCATCAAGACATTTTTCGGAACGATCCAGTTGGTAATGGCCGGCAATGATACCGAGGGATTGAAATACGGCACTACGGAAACTACCGAAGAATACTATATGACCTGGAAAGAAGCCGGACTTGGCGACGAATCTCGTCTTGACCGGGCGGTTTTGCAGATGTGCGAGAAGAAGCGTCTTTTGGAAATAATCCACGATTTTATCGTCTTTGACAGCGGTATAAAAAAGACTTGCAGGCACAACCAGTTTTTCGGAGTTAAGGCAACGCAGGATTTTGTTAAGCGTCATGAGGGCGGAATCATTTGGCATACGCAAGGGTCGGGAAAATCTTTGACCATGGTTTGGCTGGCCAAATGGATACATGAAAATATTGAGGACTCCCGGGTGTTGCTTTTAACCGACCGCACCGAATTGGACGAACAAATTGAAAAGGTTTTTAAAGGTGTCAGCGAACAGGTTCATCGGGTGAAAAGCGCCAAAGAACTTTTGGATGAATTAAACAAAAAAGATAAATGGCTGTTGTGTTCGCTGGTGCATAAATTTGGCCGAGTCAACGCCAAAGGAAATTTTGAAATTGATGTGGCGGAACTCCGCAAGAATTTGCCGAAGAACTTCTCCGCCAAAGGCAATATGTTCGTCTTTGTAGATGAATGCCACCGATCGCACACCGGCAAATTGCACGACGCCATGAAAGAAATTTTGCCCAATGCGACTTTTATCGGCTTTACCGGGACGCCTCTTTTGCGAGTTGATAAGAAAAACAGTGTCGGTATGTTCGGGCCATATATTCATACTTACAAATACAACGAGGCTGTGGCCGACAAAGTGGTTTTGGATTTACGTTACGAAGCTCGCCGCGTTGATCAGAACATCACCTCCCAAGCAAAAATTGACGAATGGTTTGAGGAACGCACCCAAGGACTTACCGATGTGGCTAAGGCCGAATTAAAGCGACGCTGGGGCACGATGCAGTCTTTGCTTTCCTCCCGATCACGTTTAGAAAAAGTTGTTTTTGATATTCTGGATGACTTCTATAAAAAGGATCGTCTGGCTAACGGTCGAGGCAATGCCATGCTTGTAACCAGCAGTATTTACGAGGCCTGCCAGTATTATGAAATTTTCCAATCGCAGGGATTTACCAAATGCGCGGTAGTAACTTCTTATGAACCAGGGGCATTATCTACCGACACTCGCGAGTATGCCGTCTATCAAAAGATGTTAAATGGCAAAACTACGGACGACTTCGAAAAGGAAGCTAAGAAAAAGTTCATTGAGCAACCAGGCCAGATGCAGCTTTTGATCGTGGTTGATAAATTACTGACCGGATTTGACGCGCCGCCGGCTACTTATCTTTACGTCGATAAGAATATGCAGGATCACGGCTTATTCCAGGCTATTTGCCGTGTGAACCGATTGGACGGTGAAGATAAAGAATATGGCTATATTGTGGATTACCGCGATCTATTTAAGAAATTGGAAAAGGCGGTTACTGAATATACTTCCGGCGCTTTTGATGGTTTTGATAAAGAAGATGTGCTCGGGCTTTTGAAAGACCGTTTTGTTGAAGGAAAGAAAGATTTGGATGAAGCCTTAGAAATGGTTCGGGCTTTATGCGAACCGGTCGCTCCGCCTAAAGACTCGGCCTCGTATATCCGCTACTTCTGTGGTGATGTGGAAAATCCTTACTCGCTTAAAGAGAATGAAATTAAACGGGTTAAATTATATAAATCCGTTAGTCATTTACTCCGGGCTTATGCCGACTTAGCTAATGATATGGCCAGTGCAGGCTATACCAAAGATCAGTCTCAAGCAATTGAGCGCGAAGTAAAACACTTTGAATCAGTGCGCATGGAAGTAAAACTGGCCAGCGGTGATTATATTGATCTTAAAAAATACGAACCGGCGATGCGTGTTTTGATTGATCGTTATATTACCGCCGAAGAAAGCGAACGATTGTCGGCTTTTAACGATATGACATTGGTTGATTTGATCGTTAAAAAAGGCGAAGACGCTCTCGGTGAATTGCCGGAAGCTTTCCAGCAAAGCCAGGAGGCCATGGCCGAGACTATTGAGAATAACGTTCGCAAGTTGATCATCGACGAAATGCCGACTAACCCGAAATATTATTTGCGGATGTCCGAATTATTGGATGAGCTGGTTAAAAGGCGCAAGCAGGCTGACATTGAATATCGCGAATACCTGAAAGAAATAATCTCTTTATCCAAGAAGGTTAAAAATCCGATGGACGAATCGGTCGGAGCCGACATTAATACTCCGGCCCTTCGCGCTCTTTACGATAACCTCGGGCAAGATGTGGAGAAAGCGAAGCAAGTTCATGAAGCGGTATTGGAAGCGCGCCAGTCTGATTGGCGTGGCAACCGTTTGAAAGAACGCGCTATCAAGATTGAGATTAAAAAGGTTTTGTCAGATATTTCCGAGGATGATTTAAAGAATCTTTTTGAGATTATCAAAAATCAAAATGAGTACTAATTCCTACTTACAACTTGGCACTGTTGAAGCATTGGTCGTCCGCAAGCCAATCAAGAATTTACATCTTTCCGTTCTGCCTCCCAACGGCTGGGTACGTATTTCAGCGCCTGAGCGCATGAAGGATGACGCAATTCGGACCCTTATCGCTTTACGACTCCCGTGGATCAAGAAACAGCAAGCCAAGTTTGCTGGCCAGGAACGGCAAACAAAACGCGATTACGTTTCCGGCGAGAGCCATTATCTTTTTGGCAAGCGCTACCGTTTGGAATTGGTTTATAAGAATGAAGTTCCGACAGTTATTTTAAAAGGAAAAAATAAACTCATCTTACAAGTCCGGCCAAAAAGTCCAATAGCCAAACGACGCGAAGTAATGCTTGATTGGTATCGGCAAGAACTGCACAAAGTCGTTGATGGCCTTATTGTCAAATGGCAGAAGAAAATTGGCGTACAGGCCAAATTTTGGGCAATAAAGCGGATGAAAACCCGTTGGGGCACATGTAATCACAAACGCGGCCGAATCCTTATAAACTTGGAGTTGGCTAAAAAGCCGATAGCCTGTACCGAATATGTTGTTGTTCACGAACTCTTGCATCTGATTGAGAAAAAACACGACGATAAATTCGTGGCCTTAATGACAAAATATCTCCCCAAGTGGAAAAGCACTAAGGAAGAATTGAACCGCTTTATTCTCTCTTACGAGGAGTGGAAATATTAAAAATATGGAAAAATATTTTGTATGTACAATATGGAGTTTTCTTAATTATTCTTCTTTGCCCGAATTAATGCAGGGTGCAGGTATTGCAGTTTTAACTCTTTTAATTTCATTTGCTATCGGTATATTTATCCATCATCTTGGTGATGGTGAACGCAAGGGCAATTTTTTAGATTTACATGTTGCTCTAGATCATGTTTGGTTATTCAAGCCATCGCTTTTTATACTTCTGGTGGTAGTCGTCAGCCCATTTTTTATGGGTATTCATAATACGGAAATTAAAGCGATCATCTTTCTTGTTTGGGCCGTTGCCCTATTCGTGCTTTTCTGGACATTACTTCGACTTTATGTGTGGGTTAAAGGCGATAAGGACGATTTCAGATTGAGCTATTTTACAAAGCCATTCCTACCATTGTCCCCACAAGACAAGATTGTCTCATGGGGCAATTTTTGGAGTACTGATTGGAATAAAAATAAGCGATTCGTAGAAAAGGATTTCTTTATCGCCTTTTCAGCTCAGATCGACTCAATCTTACAATCTGACGATAAAGAAGAGTGGGATATTCTCCCCAAGCTCCTTGAGAATTTTTCCAGCAACATACAAAATCGAAATAAAATTTTTATTCTTGTCTTTCCCGAGTTTTTCCCAAAAATTCTTGAGTGGCATTTTATATTTTGGAAAAAACAATTTTCAAAGTTTGCTAAAGATAAAGAAGACGGAAACGAGACGGCAGTTGATATTAAAACCTTTGAGGCGGATCATATCATTGATCAAATAATTAGATATGTAACTAAAGAAGCCCTAACAGGAATTACTGGCAATTCTTTCTCTTATTTTAAACACTTGGAAGATCACATCGATAAGCATGCTACAGAGCAGATTGTCGGTTCGCAACACACATACGTTTACATTGAACACTTACCAATTTATAACGATATTCTCGATCAATCGCCAAAGTCACAAGAAGCATACGATATTTGGGGTCATTATTTTCCTGCAAAATGGAAAGTCACAATTTCCAATCTAAAAGATCACATTGTTTCAAGAGTGTGGCTTAATAGATTTCTTGAGTGGTCTCGTTCTCGTATTTGGAGTGGAGGAAAAGAGTGGGATAAGGATTTAGATGAAGTAGCTAAAGAATTATTTCCGAGCGTTGATCCTATTATCTGGGCAAAGATACTCGCTTTCGTTATGCGTCCATGGTCTGATTCTCGCATGAAGGCTATTGTAGAGAGCGATCAAAATTTTGGTTATGTAGGTCGAGTATTCACTGGATGGGGTGACGGCGTCGAAACAGATTTTGTTCGGCAAAACGAAGAACAATTAAAAGAGGCCATCAATCTGGCGCTATTTATATTCGGTGGAGTCTTTTCAGTTACTAATCTTGATCAATGGCAAGCTGAATTAAATAATCTTACTTACCCAAAGGATTCGGACGAAAACAGAAAAACAGAGCATTGGAAAGAGATACTAAGAGCTCTAAGAGAGCGCAGTAAGGCGCAGAAGGACGAGGCTCAAAAAACCAAAGATGGGAATGAATCAGAGAATAAAAAAGAAGAAAAAGAATTATGAGAAAAGTAGATGAACAAATCAATATAGCCAACGAATCAATATGTAAACTAATTAATACGTTTGGTGCGGACCAGCGAGGATTTTTATCACAAAACATCTTGGATAAACTAAGGACTTTTGTTGAGGCTATCTCTGTCAAGGCTGCTGGCGAAACCGAATATAGTTATGAGATTTTTGAAGATAAAGCAAAAAATTACGTCGCATCAAGAGCTAATTTAAGATTTTTAAGTAAATTTCATAAATTTCTTCAACATTCAAAATCACACTATGCGACCGACGAAGAAGTTTCAGAAAGGTTAATGTTGAAGTACTATGAATATCTACTTAAAATTAAATCTTTCTTAAAGACAGCCTATAATTTTGAGGTTTTAAATAATATCGATAAGTTCCCATTAAATACGGATCGGACACTCAATGAGTACTATGAGAAAATAGCAAAAAAAATAAAAGAGCCGCAATCAAGACCGGCAAGTAGTGAATATAACGAAAGATTTTATATACAAAAAGTAAAACCTTTTTTTGTAAATCAAGAAATATTTTATGAAGTAACCTTTAGAATTGCTGATGACAAGACTCGCAAGTTTGATAGGCTTATTGCTTTTACAAAATTGGAAATAACTGAGAACTATGCAGTGAAGTTCATTGTTAGCAGAGATTACATTGAAGTGTCGGGTAAGAGAATGCCGATACAGATTATTGACGATTGGGAAGTTTCGATACGCCCGTGTGAATTTAAAAATTATGAAAATATCTTTACTTCAGACTCTAAAGAATACAGCAGAACTAAAGAATACGATGAAATAATGTCTTTTTTGACAGAAACCGGTTTGAACTTGATTGAAATAATAGATTTTCCTGATAATTACTACAATAGATTTAAAAATAGAATTACCCAAAAGGCTACAACGACTCGAATACTTGATTTGTTAGATAAAAGTCGTGAATTTGTGCAGAAGCGCTCCCCGGGGACCAATGTACTTAGATACTTACTTTACAACCTAAATAATAGGGTTATAAAAGAGCAATATAATAGGGACGGTAACTTTAAATTATCAAACTTAAATCTTCTGTATGAGTGTATTCCTTTCGACGAAATGCCTTTTGCTAGTTGCCCCGTAAAGCAT
Source organism: Candidatus Kuenenbacteria bacterium (assembly GCA_012798565.1). Classification (GTDB taxonomy): domain Bacteria; phylum Patescibacteriota; class Patescibacteriia; order UBA2196; family GWA2-42-15; genus JAAZMX01. Next base: position 20,984 of record JAAZMX010000011.1, on the reverse strand, counting down.
ACTCCTGTAATTTCTGATCTGTTAGATTGTATAGATATCACTGGTAGGGAGCATGAATTATTTGCTCGACGTATAACAAGCAATGCGGAAATTAAGGGATGGTTGTACACACCGATAGAAGACATAAATCATTTTGAGGATATTAATGGACTCATAGATAAATTTAATAGTTTACTTTACCAGGGTACTGAAACCCAGAGAGAGCGCAAACTTGAAATATATAAAGATCACGTTTACATTACCGGATACGAAAACGCTGTTATTGAAATTGTTAGAAAGTTAAAAGATTTATCGGCATTAGGTATAAAAAACTACTCGAATTCAATTAATGCATGGCTAGCCTCACCGGATTCGGATGTTGATTGCTCTCAGAAAAAAACAGCGCTTAGGGGTATGTTTACGGCTTCCAAAGTGTCGTTAATTTATGGTGCCGCAGGAACGGGGAAGACAAAGTTGATAGAGCATATCTCAAAATTTCATAACGAAAGATCAAAACTTTACTTGGCGAATACACACTCTGCGGTTAGTAATTTAAGAAGCAGAATCACTGCTCAAAACACCGAATTTAAAACAATAAGAAGTTTTTTGAACGGAAATGGAGAAAGAACAGAGTTTGATATTTTAATTATTGATGAGTGTAGCGTTGTGAGCAATATAGATATGCGTGACATACTTAGGAAGGCATCGTTTGGGGCCCTAATTCTTGTCGGAGATATATTCCAGATAGAATCAATTCGATTTGGAAATTGGTTTTATATAGCCAAGAGTTTTGTACCAGAATCATCCGCAATTGAATTAACCGTCCCCTGGCGCGCAAAAAATAATAATGACCTGTTGAAATTATGGGACAAAGTTCGAAACCTCGAGGAAGATATTGATGAGCATATAACACAAAACAAATATTCGAGTAAATTAGATGATTCAATTTTTAAACATTCCGAAGATGATGAAATAATTTTGTGCCTAAATTACGATGGATTTTATGGTATAAATAACATCAACAGATTTTTACAGGAAAGTAACGAGAAAAAACCAGTAGCGTGGGGGGTTCATACATACAAAATTGACGACCCCGTTTTATTTAATGAATCCAATAGGTTCGGATCAGTAATCCATAACAATCTAAAAGGAAAAATACTTAATATTCAGATATTCGAGGAAAGAATCCAATTTGATATTCAAATTGATAAAGTGATTTCTGAGTTAGATATTCGAGGATATGATGATCTGGAGTTGTTGGATAGCATTGAAGAAGCCACATCTGTCATCCGATTTAGTGTTAACAAGCTCAGGAGCACAGATGAAGATGACGATGACTCTGCATCAGATATCGTACCTTTTCAGGTTGCTTATGCTGTATCTATCCATAAGGCGCAAGGTTTAGAATACGATTCTGTAAAAATTGTTATTACGAATGAAACAGAAGAGAGAATCTCTCACAACGTATTTTATACAGCGATTACAAGAGCAAAAAAGAAGTTGAAAATTTATTGGACGCCCGAAACTCAGAATAAAATCATAGGAGCGTTGGAACAAAAATTTAACAAAAAGGACGCATATTTATTAAAATATAAATTTAGTCTTTAAGATATAAAAGATTTACTCAATCCAATCAAACGGCGACTCGTGGCGGAGCATTTTGACGGCCGCGTCCATTTCGTAGGAGTGCCAGCCGTTCATGATTACGGTTCTAAGTTCACGCACGGCTCTGAGAGATGGTGGACCAATAAAAATCGAGATAACATTGTTAAAATATCTTTTTAATTGGCCTATACCCCATAAGGTTGTCTCTAGCAAAACGTGATATCCTGCATTCAAAATATCATCAATCTCGCCGAGCTTGAGGCCGTAATAGAAACCAAATTGCTGTACTCGTTTGCTGATAAGTTTCTCGGCTCTATACAAACGATGATACTCTTCCTGGCCAATGTGATGATATTCTTGGATATCTGGGGCTGCTTCTTCGCTAATAGGGCGAGTGGTAATTGAAGGGCAAATTTTAAGATTATGACACGTAGCCAGCAATGCTACCTTTATACTTGTTTTCCCCGCGCCAGATGGCCCACATATCACAAAAATTAAATTTTGATTATTTCTTTTATTCATTACCCATTCTCCTTGCTTTTATTTTGCCGATAATTCTTTATAAGACCAAATTGGGGCGTCTAATAAGGGTTGATCTGATTTTAACAATTCTGCGAACCAGGGGCCGTCAAGAACAGGCAAGAAATGTCTTAAATACTTCGGTTTGATGACCGTTGTCACCATATTTTCAATCTGTTCTTTGCTGGTCGGGAATAGACCGATTATGCCGTCATCTTCGGATGCGCTTATTTTTTGGCCATTGCAGTATACCAGAGGAATCCTAATTATCGGGAACAGCGGAATACCCCATTCTTGATTTAAACTTCTTTCGTGGACATTGGCGACCCTATTTGAATGGAAATCATCCCCGCGTATAACATGAGTCACTCCCAATAAGCTGTCCATCTGCAGATGACAATAAGCTTTATGAAAACGGCGTGGAAGTTGGTCTGTTGCAATACATATTTCCTTTAATCTGGGGAGATACTTTCCGGGGAAAGAAGATAAACATATGTGTGTATGCTCCATAATTAAGGGCAGTCTTTTATCGACACTATCCCATGGCAAGCGCGCCAGTTCGAAAGAAGATGAGCTTAAAAATGACCTTAATTCCTCTTCCCCTAACGTGTCCCAACCATAATCATAGATAATAGGAATATTATTCTCCCGATCTTTGAAAACCCTATATTTGGGAGATCGTTTTTGGCCATCAAGGGAAAAACGAATGCCATATTCGTCAATTACCTCTGATATACCACACAATTTGGATAAATGGCAAATTCTATCAAAGCCAAGTTGCCTTTCTTCTAGTTCGCGGTTACTGGCGCTTCTATGCATGCTACCTTTGGTTTTCAGTTGCCAATCAATCCGCACCACTGCTCTTCCTCCCAAAGCTATAGCAACCCAGTGCGCAACCAAAAAAGTTAAAACATGCCCATAATGGCCGGCGTTGAGAGAAATATTGGGGGCTGTTCTGACTATTATTTTTTTCATATCCCACTCCTTTATTAAAATTTTATTTTTTGTTTTGGCTAAATTATTTTAGTTTATTAATAAAAAATAAAAACTACAATTATTATCTTACCCAGCCAAGACCATAACGCATAATACTGGTTGAAAAAAATTTTTCATTTGGTAAGGCTTCTCGGTTATTAAATTTGTCCCAAAACCTTGCATCTGGAACCCATTGATAACCAATATCGCACATTTCTAACTTAAATTTCTCGAACTGGTTCACTATGCTCAGCTCCAGCTCTTTAGATGAAGTATTAAAGGGTGACCCCTTGTGAATAAATATCTCGTTAACGTTATTATTATTAAAAATTGACTTCGGAAATTTTACCTGGTCATAATATTTACTACCAGGCCTTAGAGCCAAAAAATGCAATTTGATTTCATAGCTGGATATTATTTTGGCTAGTTCGAAAGTATTTTTTACACTATTAGCAGTAGCCTCCAACAAATCCAATATCCAACTCGTTCGGATACGAACACCAATTTTTTGAGCAAATTGGATAATTCTAATAGCATCTTCATCGGAAAAATTCTTACCCAATTTTAAGCGAGTTTGTTGATCATGTTCTATCCCAAAATGTATCCACCGACAACCAGCCTTATGCATCTGTTGAATTATATCTTCATTGAGATCAATAATTCTACACAAACAACCCCAAGTTATATCAATCTTTTCTTGTATGATCATTTCGCAAATTTTAGTAATACGATTTTGATCATTGGAGAAATTATCATCCAAAAAAATAATTTTATGAGTTCCTAAATTTATTAGGTGTTTAATTTCCGACAGAACTAATTCCGGTGAAGCGGCCTTCCAGTTTCCCAAATAACCACCCGTGCTACAAAACTTACAGCGCCCGCTACAACCTCGGCTAGCAATAATGGAGTGAACATCTATGTATTTGTCAAATTGGCACAATTTTCTATTGGCAATCGGGCCAAATTTGGGAAATAAGTCATAAATGTTTATTCCCTTATTGTTAGAAAATAATTTAGAGCCATCAAGTTTACTTTCGCGAGTAATAATCTGGGGATTATTTTTTAATAAACGCAAATCCTTGTATTTAAACAGATCAGCCAAAACAACCTCTGGCTCACCAATAATGCATCCGTATACTTCGGGAAATTTATCTAAAACTTCATAAGGAAAATATGTCGCGATACGACCAACAAATAAAATATATTCAGCTCGTTTTGCTAATGCGGAAAATAAACTTCCTAAATGGTTAACGCCTTCTGAACTATATAGTGCTATCAGGTAGTCAAAAACCACTAATGCTACTTTGTAATTGGCGGCTAAATCGTTTATGGCATCGAGCCCAAAACGGTCTAGGTCAATAAAAGAGACGTCGTTGTGGTTATGCTGTATCCAGGTAGCAATGGTCAAGGCATCCACCGGTTCTATCAGAATAGAGGAATTACTTAGTGGAAAATTTGGAGCATTAACGACTAAATATTTCATATAATTTGCTTCTAGCTTATCAAGCATTAAGGGCAATGTCAACTTGCATTGGGTTATCAAAAACCCCACCAAAGGTGGGGCTTAAAAGGCTAAAACACGGGTGGAGGGAATCGGACCCCCGCTAGAGGTTTTGGAGACCCCTGTACTACCATTATACGACACCCGCATCAATTATTTGTAACCCAATCTTTTAATTAAAGACATATATACTGACCCACTAGACTTTAGCCCCTTTTCCCTTTTTAAAGCTAGATATTTATCGGTATAAGCCTCATAATAAACTAACTTTAAGTTTCTACCCTTGGTGGTTTTTGTAGTACCAGAAAGGTGTTCTAATATCCGTTTTCTCAAGTCAGAAGTGTAGCCAATATAAAATTTCTTATTTTTTATGTCATTAAGTTCTAAAATATAAACATAAAATATAATTGAGGTTTTGGAGACACCCGTCAGTCGTCCCGTCAGTTGCGGCTGACAGGAACGGGTGAGACCCCTGTAGCCCCACCTGTCATTCGCGAATGACAGGTCACGGCACTATACGACACCCGCAAGAAAAATTTTTAAAAAAAATTTTTAATTTCCAAATCCCAATTTCCAATTTCCAAATAAATTTCAAATCTCAAATTTCAAAGCCCAATCTTTCTTTGGAGCAACCTGGCAACTTAACAACCCAACAATGAAACAATTTAGTAATTTAATAATATAAAAATCTCAAAACAAAAAATACCTATCGCTAGTTGTTAATTACAAGCTACAAGTTACTGACAGGCTACTTGTTCCACGGCCTGTCTGGATGATTCCTGAGGATATAATCATACTTATCCAGTGTCTGACCGGTCGCCTCATCAAAAAGCGGGGTACCGCCGGCATACAAAGTATCAGCCGGATCGCCATATTGATTCAGGCCTTCGTCTACTATCCACTTTTCTATTTTTGCCTTATCACTAATTTCCACCGCCTTATTTTTGGCGTTGCTTAATAGGCGGATATAAGTCGGGGTGCTATTGTCGCCCGAAGTCATATCCTGAGGCCAGAAAGCCACGATTAAGGCAATAACGAAAAAGGCCATGACAATGATAATTGCCCAATAGGAAACACCTTTCTGATTGTTAATAATTTTTGACATAAGTCAAAATTATTTTATTTTGTTTCTTTATGTGGAGTGTGCTTCTTGCACCACTTGCAATATTTGCTCAACTCCAAGCGCTCTTTGTTTATTTTTTTGTTCTTTTGGGAAAAATAATTGATTCGCTTGCAAACGCTGCATTCAAACTTAATCAATTTTTCTTTATACTTTGTCGCCATATTATTGCTAAGTTAATAATCAAATAATTATTTTATTAATTTTTTGTTTTCTTGATTTAATGATTTAATGGAGCCGACTCTCGGGTTTGAACCCGGCCGAATGACTGGGCGAACCGAGGACCTACGGTTTATGTCCCTAAGGGACATCTCCCTCTGGGAGACAAAAGCGTTGCCCCGCCTACCATCGCCTCAGCCGTCTCTCGGGTTCGAACCGAGGACCTACGGTTTACAAAACCGTTGCTCTACCAGCTGAGCTAAGACGGCTCAGGCTGTGGCGGGCAGGTCTACCAGCTGAGCTAAGTCGCCAAAGCTGTAGCAGGTGAGCCAATCTGCCTTAAATCGACCAAAATAACACAAAAATAAGTCAAAACGACTTGTTTAATTCACACCTGAAGAATATCATTTTCTTTTAATTTTATCAAGTTTAAACCCCGCCCTTAACCAAGAACGGGGTTTTAAAAGCCAATTTTACCGTTTAGCTCCGGAGTAAGCTATTGCCCTAACAATATCCCAGGCCAAAGAAGAGACTGGATCATGACCATAGATATGCTTAAAAATTTTAATAGCGGCTTTTTCCGCCTCAATCTTTCTCGCCGCCGGCCTCAAGCCATAAGCGATCACTGAAACCGCCGCGTTGTCATGGGTATCATTCATATCTGGCTCGCGCAAGTAAACCTTGCGAAATTCCACTTTCGCGCTGTCCAAAGCCTTCTGGCTGGTTTCCGCTGGCCAACGGCCATTGGCAATTTTGATCACATCAGACCATTCCGCTTCAGTGGTCGGCAATTTGCCAAAAGCCTTTTTATAGGAACCCAAAACTCCAGCCCTCTCCCCTTCTCCCAATTTCTTTGTCAGGCTAGTGCCATAAGTAATAAAATAATTTAAAAGGTTTATTTGTTCCGCTGTCAAATTTTTCTGATCGTTTTTTAAATTATTAAGATATTTAGTCAAGGTATTAGCTTCTTTTTCAGTATTACGAGCCAAACCGTTTAAAACCAAAATGGCTTTTAGATCACCACCATAAATCACCTTGGCCTCCTCAGTGATTTGCTGTGTTTGAGCTGTCGCGTTAGTCGTTTCCACCGTTGACGTTGTCGTCGTATTTGACGCGCCACTATTGATCACTGACAAATCGGAACAGTTTTTGGTACTGTCTGCAGCGTCACAGATCTTTACTACCGCTGAACCATTTTTAGACCCGCCAGACACCACCAAGGTGTGCCCATTATTAGATAAACTGGCCGCTACTACGCCGTAATCACTGATGGAATAAATAACATTATTGTTGGTTCCACCGGTAATATTGATAATCACGCTTTGACCGCTCACGACTGTCACCGGAGTCTTACTAAAGCTGATTTCTGCCAACTCCGGACCCACAATCACATAAACACTGGCGCAGACGCGCGCTGTCTCCACCGAGCAGACCTCCACGATCGTCGTGCCTTCCTCGCTACCGTAAAGAGAGATGATATTACCACTGCCACTAATACTGGCCGTGGCCACACTAGAATTGGAATTGGAAGACACTGTGTAACCGGTGCCATTACCTCCGGACACCGTCACGTTTGTGGTGTCTTTCTTGGCCACCGAAACCACGTTTTGACTAAAAGCTAAAACACTGACTGAAGGCGTCATCACGTCAGCATTATTGCTCACTCGTAAATTACTACAAATGGAGCTCTTGGAAGCCGAACAAACCATAATCACTGTGGAGCCAGTGATGCTGCCGCCGGTTACCGTCACTGTGGTGCCGTAAAGACTGGCTGTGGCCACTCCGGAATTACTATTGGAAGAAATATAATAATTATTATCCGGCCCGCCGGAAACAATTGTTGTTCGAGAGACGCTTGGCGCCAAGGAAAAATCATTGTAACTGAAAGACAAACTGTTTTCACTCGCCGCCAAAGCCGTCACGTAAAGATTGGTGCAATTTGATTCCGAAGATATGGAACACACCTGAATATTGGCCGTACCAGCATTATTAGCATATAAAGAAATTTCGTTACTCAAACCGCTGATAGTCGCGTTCACCGCCGTTTGGTTGGTATTGGATTTAATCATATACCCATTATTACCGCCACCGAAAATATTCACCATAGCCGATTGCCGATAGTCCAGTGTCAAACTATTTTCACTCAAAGTTATTTCATTTTGACCCTCGCTGCTCCCTACTGTTACCGCTACCGATGCGCAACCGACATTAGAACCACACAAAACCAAAGTACCCGTGCCTGCTGCTAATCCAGTCACCGTTAGCTGGCTACCGCTCAGAGCCGTGCCGATGCTCGCAGGCAAACTATTGGCCGCCAAAATCAAAGTATGAGTGGCGGTTATTTTAGAATTTTGGCCCACCGCTATCTGTACGCTGGTTTTGCTAAGGGCAAGAGAGCTGGTATAAGCTGGCCAAAGTATGGTGTTTGATTGCACTCCGTCAATTGTCGCGTAAACTGGTGAAGTGGCTGGAATACCATAACCACCACTGCTGATAGAATTAACAAATGAACCGCTGGCGTTAGTGGAGCCAAGAGTAATTGTGCTCAAGGCTGATGCTCCGGTCGGCAAAAAAGATAATTTTACCGCGCTATTTTCCTTGCCAGTTATTTCCACTTTGACCGTATCCAGGGCGGTATTAGTTAATTTTATGGTTGTCGCCACTGCTCGCACTGGTAAAATTGGCCCTACCAAGCCGATTCCCAGTGCTAAAATTAGACAACCAAAGATTATTTTCTTCATAATATTGTATTTTAATTTTTAAATTAATCAGCAAATTATAATTTATTTTACCATAATTAAAATAAAAACAAAACAACGACACAATACAAAGATTGATTGAAATGGCTATTTTACCAAATCTATAATAAAAGCCGCCCCAACATTCATTGGGACGGCCTTTGAAATAAAGACTATTTTAAGGTAACGGTAGCACCGGCTTCTTCTAATTTCTTCTTGATCTCCTCGGCTTCTTCTTTCTTAGCACCAGACTTGACAACGACTGGGCCAGCCTCGGTCATATCTTTGGCTTCTTTTAAGCCCTTGCCAGTGACCTCGCGCAAAACCTTGATCACGCCGATCTTATTATCACCGGTGGTGGTCAGCTCTACGTCAAATTCACTCTTTTCTTCAGCAGGAGCGGCAGCACCGCCAGCGGCCGGCATAGCTCCCACCATAACCGGAGCGGCAGCCGAAACGCCGAATTTGTCTTCTAGGATTTTTACGAGCTCGGATAAATCCAAAACAGACAACTTTTCAATGGTTTCCACTATTGATTTAAATTTCTCCGGTACCTCAACAGCGGTTTTTTGTTCCTCAGACATACAATGCCTTTCTTTAACGCAATCGGAGTTAATACCCGCTTGCGTACTTAATTATAAAAATTATTTTTAGTTTCCAATTTACCATCATGGTAATTATTTTTTTTCTTGGACGGCTTTTAGGACATTGACCAAGCCTCTCAAGTTACCAGCCAAAACATTAACAAAGCCGGAAAGCGGAGCTTTAATTGTACCCACTGTTTTAGCGATTAACTCATCGCGGCCGGGCAACTGAGCCAAAGCCTTAATTCGATTTGAGTCAATCCACTGATTTTCCAGAATGCCCCCAATAAAACCCATGGTCTGGTTATTTCTCATAAAATTATCCATGGCCTTGGCTGGAGCAACTTCGTCTTGGCTGGAGGTGGCGATAGAAATATTGCCCTGAATTTTATCGACGGCATCGGAAGGATAATTCAATTCTTGAAAAGCCTTGCGCAATAAAGTCTTTTTAACAACGGAATATTCTATGCCCTCATGATATAACTCATGACGAAAGGGACGATCGGTCGTAACTTTCAAACCGGAAAAAACTGTCAATGCCACGCCCTTGGCATTCTTGAGGCTGGCAATTAAATTTTGCAAGACAGCTTCTTTTTGTTTCCTTGTTTTGGGCATATTTTTTAATATTAAAAATAAAAGATATAAAAATAAAAAACTGTGGACAAACCACAGAATAAATTAAAAGCCAAAGTGCTGAATTTAGCTAATATTTTACCTCGGTAGGGCTTATATATGCCTACTGTCTGTGGTAATGTTTAATTGAATAAATCATAGCAAATGATAAATAATTTGTCAAATCATGCCAAAAGGTTCTGGTTTGGTAAAGTCGGGAATAAGCATTTTGGCGCTAGTCAATTCTTGGTACCAACCATTTTCCAAACCAAGTTGGAGCTGATAATTTTGGACAGTATCAAATTCTTTTTTTGACAGGCGACGATTGAGTTCGGGATAACTAAAAGCGTGGCGTAAAGGATAATATTGGGCCATCAGGCTGACAAAAATACGCTGATCAATTTGGGCAATCGAATCCAAAACGCCAAAGCTATTCTCCAGATTCCCGGGCAAAACCAGATGGCGCACAACCAAGCCGGCGCTCATAAGACCAAAACGGTCAAAGCGGGGATGGCCGACATTTTCCAGCATGGCTGCGATAGCATAAGCGGCCGTGGTAGAATAATTTTTGACTTGTGAATATTTATAAGCCAGCCGATCGTCACTGTATTTGAAATCAGGTAAAAAAATGTCTACTAGCCCCCGAAGGCTTTTTATTAAATCAACAGTTTCATAGGCATTAGAATTCCAAACAATGGGAATTTTCAAGCCCTGACGCCGGGCCAAAGGAATAGCGGCAATGATTGGCTCGGCCCAGATAGTGGGCGTGACTAGATCGATATTGACAGCGCCCTCAGCCTCAAGACGCAGCATAATGTCTGCCAATTCAGAAATAGAATAATAGCGGCCGAGACTCTGCTGGGAAATCTGATAATTCTGACAAAAAACACAGCGGAGATTGCAACCGGCAAAAAAAATACCGCCGGCTCCCTCTTCGCGACTACCAATTAGCGGCGGCTCCTCGCCAAAGTGGCGACCGAACCAAGCAATTTTTATTTTTTTATCAGCCATAAATTAGCGTAGGTATTCAGCGATATTTCTCTGATGTTCTTCAAAAGTCTTCGCATAATGAACGGTGCCCTGGTCATTTTGTTCGGTGATAAAATAAAAATAGTCAGACTCTTCTGGATAAATAGCGTCCTTGATAGCGGCCAGCCCTGGATTGCCAATCGGACCGGGTGGCAGGCCAAAGTACAAGTAGGTATTGTAGGGTGAATCAATTTTTAAATCTGCGGCCGTTGGTTCCCTGCCAATTACGTAACCAATAGTGGAATCCGCCTGAAGAGGCATATTGGCAGCCAACCTTTTCCAAAAAATACCGGAAATAATATTGGCATCCGCGCTTGGATTTTGAGGATTGATTTTGGCCTCACGCTCAATAATCGAAGCTACGGTAATGACCTCAAAAATAGTTTTGCCCTGGCGGCTAATCTCTGAGCGTAATTCCGCGTCTAGTTTCTGGTCAAAATTGGCTAACATTTTCCTGACAATATCCTCGGTGCTAGAATAGCTGAAAAAATAATAAGTGTCCGGAAAAAGATAGCCTTCCAAACTGGCACTAGCTGGTTTGTCTGACAAAAAAGAGCGTTCAGCCAAAAATTCCTGATTTAAGTTTTGGAGTGATTTTTGAAAATCACCAGAAGCAAACTGCCCTTGGGTTGATAATGATTGGTCAATGTCAGCGATGGTCTCCCCTTCTTTGACTAAAAGGATGAGATTACTGGCCGCTTGGCTGTCCGTCAAAATATCAACCAATCTTTTAATATTAACAACAGCGGGCAAAGAATATTCACCAGCCTTGAATTGCCCCTCAATATCTTTGAGATAAGCATAGGTTTCAAAAACAAAAGAACTCTTAATAATACCTTGCTGTTTTAGAGCGGCGCTGATTTCATTAACACCAGTGCCTTCAGTAATAGTGAACTTAGCTGACTGTTCCAGCCGAATTGGATTGAGTAAGATAAAAATAAACCAAGCGCTAAGAATAAAGCCGGTAATAACCAAGATAACAAATAGATAAAAAATTATTTTTTTCATCTACAATTATAGTGAAATATCTGGGACAAAAAGCCATGGACTCTCGTAAGGCTACAACTTTTACTACGAATATTCAAATTAATTTACGGGTAATGGTTATGAAAACTATAAATACTTTTTGTAACCGTCACGGCCAAGGGCTTCGACCAATTCAGTGACATCTTTGACACGATCTTTGGGAACAACCAAAAGAGCATCCTTAGTATTTACAACGACAAAACCGTTAAGGCCAACGGTGGCGACCAATTTTTTAGCTTCTAAGTTATAAACCAAGGAATCTTCTGTCCCCAGGTTAAAAACCTGGCCGGTAATCACGTTAGCGCGAGGTCCAGCAGAAAGCGCCTCCTTAAGCGCATAAAGCGTGCCTGGATCGCTCCAGCCCATGTTAGTTTTTAAAATAACGGCCGAGCGCAAATCTGTTTTTTCAATCAGACATTGATCAAAAGAAATTTTGGGTGCCTCGGCATAAGCCTCAAAAGCCTGCTGTTTGTTTTTGGCAACCAAAGTTTTTTCTACGGCTGCCAAAATGTCGGGACTATGTTTGGCATATTCTGAAAGGATAAAATCAGGAGTGGAAATAAAATAACCGGGATTCCAAAAATAATCACCTGAGCGAAACATTTTTTCACAATCTTGCGAGTCAGGCTTATAGCGCCAGCCCAAAAAACTAAAGTAAGCAGTACTTTGAAAAGAGCCTATTTTTTTACCCACCTGAATCCAGCCCAGATTATTATTGGCAAACCGCGGTTTTTCAGCAAAAAAGATAAAACGATTAGGATTCTGGATAATTAATTGCTCGGCAATTTTCAAATTCTTGATAAATTCAGACGCATCTTTCATCAGATGGTCGGCCCAAAGTATGGCCACGGGACCGGTTTTGCCTAGCTGGCGCAGACGGCCCATAGCCAGACAAACCGCCGGACCAACATTGCGTCTAGTCGGCTCAAGAAAGATATTTTCATTGGAAAGCTCTGGCACCTGTGAGTGAACCAACTTGTAATAGTTCGGAACGGTTTGGACAAAAATATCAGACCAAGAAAAATGAGCCGATATTCGCTCGATAGCCAAACGGAGAGTTGATTTACCCGCCCAAATAGAGTCAAATTGTTTAGGCGAATTAGCCCGAGAAAGCGGCCAGAGGCGCGTACCGACACCGCCGGCAAAAATAATTAAATTCATAACCGTTGCTAAATAATTAAACTTTTACCGGTCATTCTAGCCGATTGCTCCAGTTTGAGTAAATAAAGAATAGTCGGAGCGACATCGCCCAAAATACCGCCAGCACGCAACCTTTTAATCTGGCTGACCTGTTTTCTTGGGCCGACGATACAGAAAGGTACGGGATTAATCGAATGCTTGGTATCTATTTTCCCAGTCGCGATGTCCAACATTTCCTCGGCATTTCCATGGTCGCCAACCAAAACTACATAGCCATTTTTTTTGTAGACCGCGGCTTCGACGATTTTTTTGACACAGCGATCTACAAATTCAATGCCTTGAATAGTAGCGCTTAGATTGCCAGTATGCCCCAGCATATCCGGATTAGCAAAATTGATGCCAAAAAAATCATAAATTCTTTCCTCTATACTTTTTACTACAATATTAGTTATTTCTCCGGCAGACATAGCTGGTGTGGCGTCATAGGAGTCAACGGCCGGTGAATTAACAAGAATTCTGTTTTCGCCACCAACCGGAGCGGCATAACCACCATTGAAAAAATAAGTCATATGGGCATATTTATCTGTTTCGGCAATATAAAGCTGGCGCTGGTCGCTTAAAATCATGGGCAAAGTATCCTTAATATCAGGAGAAGGATAAACAGTCAGGATACCTGGTAATTCTGGCCCAAAATCAGCCATAGCAGTAAAGACCAGGTTCTTTGGGGTTTTCTTGCGACGAAAGGAACCGGGGTTGTCATCATTAAAATTTTTCTGAATAAAAGCCTTGGTCAACTGGCGAGCGCGATCGGACATGGCATTAAAAAAAATAACTGAGTCATTATCATCTATCCGCTGGGCCGGGTGACCCTTGTAAGTGATCACAGTGGGGGTGATAAATTCATCAGATTCACCACGGGCGTAAGCGTCTTCAATCGCTTTGAGCGGCCCCTCGGCCGAGCGCTCAAAACCATCAGTTAATGTCCGATAAGCCAACCCAGTTCGAGCCCATTCTTTTTTGCGATCCATGCCATAAAAACGACCCATGATAGTGGCGATTATTTCCCGCTCCGGATCCATTTTAGTTAAAAGAATTTTCAAAAAATTATAACCTTCATATTTGTCCGAATCGCGTCCATCGGTAAAAAGATGAAAATAAACTTTTTTAATCGCCTGTCGCCTACAAAATTCAATTAGAGCATACAGATGATCAGGACAAGCATGAGCTGATGACTTGCCTGTCAAAAGACCCATAATGTGCAAATTAGACTTATTTTTCTGAACATGTTTTACTGCTTCCAAAAGAGCGGCATTTTTAAAAAAAGTGCCATCGTCAATCATCCGAGAAATAGTCACTAAATCCTGCCAGACAATTCGACCAGCGCCCAAATTCATATGCCCGGCTTCGGAATTACCGGTGACCTCGGGAAACAAGCCCACGGACTCACCGGCAGCACCGAGAGTGGTATAGGGATATTCGGCGAATAGTTTATCCAAAAAAGGCGTGTTAGCCAAACGCACCGCATTGCCCGGACCGGGTGGCGCGATACCATAGCCGTCAAGAATAATAAAGGCAAAGGGAGCATGGGGTATTGATGTTTTCATGAAGTTTATTTTTGGTTTATAGCCCGACGAATGGTTGTCAGGGCTATTGATAGGTTGTTTAATATTTTTTCGTTGGATAATCTTATCACTTTAAATCCTAAATTCTCAATATCTAATTGTCTTTCATGATCATATAGCTTTTGATACCTTTCCAGATGTATTCCGCCGTCAATCTCGATAACTAACTTTTGTCGCGGGGCACAAAAATCGGCGATGTAGCCACCAATGCCATACTGGCGCCGGAATTTAATTCCTTGGCGACCACCTTTTAATTCTTGCCAAAGAATTTTTTCAGCCTCGGTGCTGTTATTTCTTAGTTGCTTCCTGGTTTCTCTATATTGACGTTGGTTATAAATCAAGGTCATAATAATATAAACAACCACCCCCTTCTCCCCCTCCTTGGCAAGGAGGGGGCCAGACGCCCTCCCCTTACCAAGGGGAGGGATGGGGAGGGGTTTATGACAACTCCTCCTCAATCTTTAGCAGACGATTGTATTTAGCGACACGTTCACCGCGCGATGGCGCGCCGGCTTTGATAAATTCAGCCCCGAGAGCCACGGATAAATCAGCGATAAAATCGTCGTACGTTTCCCCTGAGCGGTGCGAAACAACCAGCTGATAATCATTATCTTGAGCCAGGCGAGCGAATTCAACAGTCTCAGTCAGGGTGCCAATTTGATTGGGCTTCACGACAACGGCATTGGCCACGCCGAGCTTTATGCCTTCAGACAAACGGTTGACGTTGGTGGTAAACAAATCATCACCGACAATCACTGGATGCAGATTTTTATCATGCAATTTAATAAACTTTTTGTCATCCAGGCGGTAATTATGAATTTTTAGATCAAGTGCGGAAAATTCTTTGGTCAATTTCTGCCAAGCCTGCCAATCATCCTCGGACAGCGGATCCTCAATCAGAAGAAAAGGATATTTGCTAAGCCACTCGCGATAAAGATAGATCAACTGATCAGAATCCAAAAATGATTCGTCCATACTAAAATTATAAAGTCGTTCTTGGGGCAAATAGAAGGTGGAAGCGCCAGCATCCATGCCCAGAGCGACGGATTCGCCGGCAGGATAACCAGCAGCGGCAATGCCTTCCATGATATAGTCAACCGCTTTGACAGAGGAGTCAATATTGGGAGCATAGCCGCCTTCATTGCCTACATCAATATCCAAGCCGTAATTTTTTAAAACTCGGCCTAAGGCATGAAAAATTTCCGAACCGATGCGCAACCTTTCTTTGAAAGTGTCATGAATGACCGGGATAATATGAAATTCCTGGAAATCAAGGTTAGTATCAGCATGCTTGCCGCCATTAAAGACATTAAAGAGCGGGATAGGCAGACTGAGTTTATTTTTTAAATTATAAACACCGTGTAGATAATGATAAAGGGGAATATTTTGGTAAGTGGCGGCAGAACGAGCCACGGCCAAAGAAACACCGAGAATGGCATTGGCACCCAATTTTTCTTTGCTGGATGTGCCATCTAATTCTATCAACCGACGGTCAATCTTTATCTGTTCACCAATCTCAAAGCCGACCAGCTTGGGGCCGATTTTATCATTCACATTTTTGACGGCCGTTAAGACTCCTTTGCCGTCGTAACGCTTTTTATCGCCATCGCGCAATTCCAAGGCTTCATGACTGCCAGTCGAAGCGCCCGAGGCGACCGAAGCCACGCGGGTGACATTATTTTCCAAAGTAACCGCCACCTCAATAGTGGGATCGCCACGAGAGTCGAGAATTTCACGGGCGAGAATATTTTTTATTTTCATATAACTCACAAATATACTAATCAATTACAAATTTACGAATACAACACATCAATTAATTGTCCTCTCGGGGGTTTTATTCCAAACCGGGTAGTTTTTTGCCAGCTAAAAATTCCAACATCGCCCCGCCGCCGACAGATACAAAAAGATTCTTCCTTAATTTTGACTTTTGCCCGCCTTGACTAGCGTTCGGCGAGGCAGGCCTTTTGACTTTTGACTTAAATAACTCCCCTGTTTCACCGCCACCAACTAATATTTTCGCTTGGGACTTTAAAAGAGTTTGGGCGGTTAATTTGGTTCCGCGAGAAAATTTGGGATCTTCAAACTTGCCCATAGGACCATTCCAGATAATCATTTTTGATTTTTTAATCAGCTCCTCATAAAATTTTATGGTCTTCGGACCAATATCCAAAATCATTTCTTTGCTTGACACGTTATGGGATTCTTTAACCGCTATTTTGCGACCGGCAGCAACTTTGACATCCACGGGTAAAATTAACTTGGTTTTCGCCTGGGTCACTCTTTCCAAAATACTGCTGGCGTCTTTAATGTATTCTTCGTCAACCAAAGACTGACCAACCTCATAACCAATAGCCTTAAAAAAATCATTGGCCACTCCGCCGCCAACCAAAATATAATCAGCCAAGCCGATAAACTTTTTAATGACCGGCAATTTAGTCTCGATCTTGGCGCCACCGATAATCAGAGCCAGGGGGTGGCTTGGTTTTTGGGCAGCGGATAATTTTGCTATTTCCTCGCTGAGATGCAGACCGGCATAACCGGGTAAATATTCCCTGATAGCCGAAACAGAGGCGGCAGCCCGGTGGCTGACAGCAAAAGCTTCGTTAATATAATATTTGGCCAAAGAAGCCAGATCCCTCCCAAAACGCCGGCAATTCAATTCTTCGCGTTCGGAGAAGCGCAGATTTTCTAACATAATAATTTCGCCAGCACGCATGTTTCTGGTAGCCTCCTTGGCAGCGGATCCAAGATAATTTTCCATTTGGGTTACAAAAATAACCTTATGGCCGAGTAATTTCTCTAACTGTTTTTTGATTGGCAATAAACTTAATTCTGGTACTATCTGGCCTTCTGGTCGACCCAGATGGCCAGCGAGAATAATCCGGGCTTTATTTTTTAATAAATACTGCACAGTGGGCAAGCAGGATTTTAACCGACTATCGTCAGTAATACGCCCATTTTTTACAGGTACATCAAAATCACAGCGTACGAAAATACGCTGGCCAGTGATGTTTTTCAGGGCAGTTAAGGGTTTTAATTTCATAATTTTATTTTAGCACAGAAAACAATTTCGCGGAAACAAAAAGGCCAAACCCACAAAGGATAATGGACTTGGCCTTTGGTTTCAGGTTAGAGTTGGTTTACTTTGTAAATAACATTTTTTGTGTTTTTATTTTGCCACCGGCGATCAATCGGCACAGATACATGCCGCTGGACAGATCAGTCGGTTGCCAGCGGATAAGGTGATTGCCAGCAAACTGGTTTTCGTCCGCCAATATCTCTACTTCCCTACCCCGCAGATCGTAGATAATCAGCTTGACCGCGCATTGCTCTGGCAGATCATAGCTAATCGTGGTTTCCGGATTAAAGGGATTGGGATAATTTTGATAGAGGATGAATGAGGTGGGAATCGATCCAACCTCGCCAGCCAGATTGGTGTTGGCCTGGATAACGGCACCGGTCATATTTTTACAAGTGACACAAACGATGATTGCTTTATTCCCAATATTACTGGTGAATAAAACGTTGGCGAAATAGACACCATCAGTAAGACCAATGCGCTTGGCTTCAAAAGTTAAGGTAACTTTTGACCCGGCGGCCAAATTACCAGAATTAGGAGAAATAACAATAAATGGTTGCTCTGACAAGACTGACCAGACCAATATATCACCGCCATCATTTTCCAGATCGAACATCCTCTTCAATGTATTTTCTCCAAAACCAAAACCATCACAAGGAAAATACAAAACCGCTGGCGGAGTAATAGGGGTGGGTCCAGTAGGCGGCGGAACAATTAGAGCAGGGTCAGATGGAAATACCGGTGGCGGAATAACAGGATCAGGAGTGACTGGTGGTGGTTCGGTAGTGGATGGTTCATGGTTGGTTGGTTTTGGAGTTGATGGTTGCGGCATGAAAATCTTGGCTACCAATTCCTTATTGCCACCGTTGGAATTTAGATAGACCTTGGGGGAATAACCACCTGAAGAAAGAACCGAACGATTGGCTATAAAATGAATGTCAATTTTACCATTAGGAGCAACAGAACCGGATGACGGCCGAACAGACAACCAGGCTATGTCTTCTAATAGTTGCCAATGCAGGGTGTCAGTACCTGGATTTTTAATTTTATAGCCCTTATCGACCAAGGTGCTATCACAATCAACGATGTCCCAAGGAAAATAAAGCTTCGGAGTCTGGGCCGGTTTGTTCATAATAATATGAACATTCCAGTCTCCACCATTGGAAGTTATTTTCAGGTCAGCATAGCTATTACCTACCGGCGTTTTTGAATCAATGGGCGTGACAATCACCGTGTCATTCTTTCCGACAGAAATAATTCCACCGATTGGATTCACTGATAACCAAACTGGGATATCAGTCATTGACCAATTTAAAGTGGCATTGCCGGAATTGCCGAGAACAAAACTGCCGGAAATGTCATAGGCTCGCGCAAATCCCAGACCGTCGTAATTCGCCCAGAGCTTGGCGCCTTCGGTAACGGTAACTTGCTGTTCGTGCGTGGCTGATTCGCCCTTACCATCACTGGCCGTGGCCTTTACTGTATATTGACCAGAGTTGGAATAAAAATGGCTAACCACTAATTGTGAACTAGTAATACCATCGCCGAAATCCCAGATCAGAGTCGTCGGGTCATCGTCTTGGTCCTGAATGGTCGCGCTACAGTTGATGATAAGTGGCGCGCTGCCAGAAGCAGGGCTCACAGTAAAACTAGTAAAGGCCGGATTGTGGTTGTAATTGGGTGGGTTTACTGGACTGGAGTCTGTTTTATTGGCGGTAACCGTAATAGTGGCCGAACCACCACTAGAGCTCAAATAGACATAGCCAATATTTGTACCACTGGACATTGCGCCGTAGTTGACAAAAACTGTGTCAACATAATTCTCGGCATAGTAGCCCAACGTGGTATATTTTACCACCAGCCATGAATGACCGCTAGTAGAAACCGTGCACTCCAATATGCCATGTCCGATATTACTTATGAAAAATGGCCTTTTAGTTTGATCCGCTAAAAAAATTATTTGGCCATCATGCGGATCGTCTAAATGTAGGGTGGGAATTTGTCCTCCGCCACTACCGCCGGACAAACCGCCTCCGCCAGAAGATCCACCAGAGCCGCCTGAACTACCGCCGCTAGAGCCACCACCGCTAGATCCACCAGAACCGGGATCAGTATCGCTAAAACCAATATCTGAAGGACCATAGACCTTTTCGTTACCTTCGGTTATGGTAATAGCTAAGCCCTGGCCCTGAATTGGTTGGCCATCCGCTTTAATAATCCAAAAAACATGAGAGCCAGCCTGTAACAGCCACTCGCGCTTGCCATTATTAGTGGGCACATTGGGTAGCGGGATTGTGGACCCATCATCAAAGTGTTCCGCCAAATAATAACCAGCAGGAACCTTGCTCATGTCAAAGGTGAAAACTCCAACCGGACAATGACCGACATAGTTGGTGGTAGGATTATAGATAATTGTCTTACGGCTTAAATCCTGTAGGATAGCAAACTTCTGGACAGTTATCTTATCGCCTCGGGTAGCAAAGCTCGTTTGGCCTCTGGCAAAAAATGTGTACTCGGTTTCATTGGTATACGGCGCGCCATAATCTCGGTAACCATAATGGCTGTTCCAGAAGCGCAGAATTTTATTCCAGACTGCATAGACTTTGTTGTTCCAGGGGTTAAGAACTAGCTGGCACCAAATATCACCTTTGAGAAAATCCTGGACTTCTAGGTCACCCCAGTCATGGACAAAATTCGTACCACCATTGTCCCAAGGAAAACCGAAGGTGGTAGCACCGCCGTTGACATCGTAGAAACTTTTGAATAATGGGGTGATTTGGGAATCTATAGTGCCATTGGGAGATAGGAAACCGACTAGTGGCGGAGTTTTAGCTGGTGAAGGCGGGTTGGTTGTCCATAGATAGTTATTCGGATCATAGGGATTGACCCTAACTCCATTTTTCTGAACTTCAAAATGTAGGTGGTAAGGGGCACGCAATGTGTTATCACTTTGTCTCCACGGACCGCCACTGTTTCCCGAATAACCAATTAGCTCTCCTTGTTCTACCCAAACACCTGTTTGATCATTTCTGATTTTCGCGACATAGCCACTTAGGTGGGCATAACGAGTTAAATAACCATTAGCGTGAGTGATTGTAACCATATAACCATAACTACCCTCGCCAGTGGTATTCGGATAATAATGTGCCATAGCTGAACCACTAGCTGCGGCATAGATGTTGGTCCCGCTTGCGACAGAATAATCATTGGCTCCATGGGGGTCTCCGTTTTTGTAGAGATAACAGTTATAACTGCAAGTTGGCTGGGTTGTTGGACTGTAGTCAGTTGGAAATGTT